>JASHRR010001241.1 GCA_030037185.1 Xanthobacteraceae bacterium
ATCATCGACATCTTGCGCGCTTCCGGCGGCAGGGTGCGCGCCGGCGACGACACCACCCGACCGCCCACCGCGATTTCTCCCGCCGTCGGTTCAACGAAACCCGCGATCAGGCGCAACGTCGTGGTCTTGCCGCAACCCGAGGGTCCGAGCAGGCAGACCAGGAGTCCGTGCTCGATGTGCAGCGACACGTCGTCAACCGCTGCCGAAGTATCGTATCGCTTGGTCAGATTCCGCAACTCGACCGACGCCACGCATCGTCTCCTCTTCCCCTCTCCCCGCCTGCGGCGGGGGCCGGGGCGCATTCCACGATCCGCACCTGCGGCAACACGCCCCCTCGCCAACTCCCCGCCGGCCCGGGAGCGGACAACCCCGTTACCGGCCCGTGAACAGGGGCGGGCGCTTCTCCATGAACGCACGGCGGCCTTCGGTGTAGTCTTCGCTCGCGAAGCATTGCTTGACCATCGCGCCGCATTTGGCGAGGTCTCGCTGAGACTCGTCCTTGACAACCTCGCCGATGATGAACTTGGTTGTGGCGATCGTCATCGGAGCGTTTTCGCCGATCGTGTCGGCGTATTTCTTCACATAGGCCTCGAGTTCGGCAGCCTTGACGACGCGATTGACGAGCCCCATGGCGCGTGCCTCCTCGGCGTCGAACTGGCGCGCCGTGTAGAAGATCTCCTTGGCGAAGGAGGGACCCACGACGTCGACGAGCTTCTTGAGCCCATGATACGGATAACCGAGGCCAAGCCTGGCTGCCGGAACCGCAAAGCGCGAATCGTCCGAGCAGATGCGCAGATCGCAGCTCAGCGCCAGACCGACACCGCCGCCGATGCAAAAGCCCCGGATCATCGCAATAGTCGGCTTTGGATAATCGTAGATCGCCGCGTTGGCGCGTTCCACCGTCTGATTGTAGCGTGCAATCGCTTCCTCGTTGGCGCGCTCGTTCTCGAACCTCGAAATATCGGCTCCCGACACAAACGCCTTGTCGCCGGCGCCGCTCAGCACGACGACGCGGACGTTATCGTCCTTGCCGAAGTCATCGAGAATCCGCGCCGTTGCCTCCCACATTTCCAGCGATACGGCGTTGCGCCGCTCCGGGTTATTGAAGATCAGGTGGCCGACATGCCCATCCCTGCGGGACAGCATCTTGTCGGTATGGACCATCGTGTTCATGGGTTTTGTCCTTGACTCGCGCGTTCGCGGGGAAGTTGTCAGGAGTGTGATCCGGTTGATCGGATCACGTCGCTGCGTCTTGAGCCGTCATGACCGCGACAAGCGCGGCCAAGGCTGCGGAGGTGATTCAACGTCGAGGTAATCCACCCCAGATGTGGCATGCTCAAATGGCATTGGCTTGTCGCAACGCGGCGATCTCTTTGGCGCTGAATCCGAATTCCTTGAGCACCGCGTCGGTGTGCTCGCCGAGGCCCGGCGGCGCCGCTGCCAATTGGCTCGGCGTGCGCGACAGCGACACCGGCTGGCCGACCAGCGTCAACGCTGGTGTGTCCTTGGTCTTGACCGGCTGCGCCATTCCGACATGCTTGACCTGCGGATCGGCGAACATCTGATCGATGGAATAGATCGGACCGCTCGGCACGCCGGCCGTGTTGAAGCGCTCGACCCACTCAGCGCTCGGGCGCTGCGCCGTCAGCCGGTTGATCTGCGCATTCAGGGCGTCGCGATTTTTCGAGCGGTTTTGCCCGGTCGCATATTCGGGCTTGTTGATCATCTCCGGGGCCTCGAGCGCACGGCAGAAACGCTCCCAGATCTTCTGGCCGGCGGTGGCAATATTGATGTAGCCGTCCGAGGTCTTGAAGACGCCGGTCGGAATGCTGGTCGGGTGGTTGTTACCGGCTTGCTTTGCGACCTCGCGGTTCACGAGCCACCGCGCGGCCTGGAAATCGAGCATGAAGATCTGCGCTTGCAGCAGGGAGGTTTCGACCTGCTGGCCCTTGCGGGACTTCTCCCTCTCAAGCAGCGAGGTGAGAATGCCAATGGCGCAGAACAGCCCGGCCGAAAGGTCGGCGATCGGGATGCCCACCCGCAGGGGGCCCTGCCCCGGTTCGCCGGTGATCGACATCAGACCGCCCATCCCCTGGGCGATCTGATCGAAGCCCGGGCGTTCCGCATAGGGACCATCCTGGCCGAAGCCGGAGATGCTCGCATAGATGAGGCGAGGATTAATCTTGCGCAGTGCCTTGTAATCGATGCCGAGCCGCACCTTCACGTCCGGACGGAAGTTCTCCACCACCACATCGGCTTTCTTGACCATCTTCTTGAACACCGCGACGCCCTCCGCGGACTTGAGGTTGAGCGTCATGCTGCGCTTGTTGCGGTGCAAATTCATGAAATCAGGGCCGTCCCGCGGGCCGCCCAGCGGCTCGCCGCTTTCGAGGCGAGCGGGGGTTTCGATCTTGATCACATTGGCACCCCAGTCGGCGAGTTGCCGCACGCAGGTCGGACCCGCCCGGACCCGGGTCAGGTCCAATACGGTGAAACGCGAAAGGGCCTTCGAGGCCCGTGGAAACGGCATTCGCCCAGCTCCCGATCATGCACTTGCCCGCGCGGCAGGCGGACTTGCGACATTCCCTGATCTTAACGGGATTGTCTACGGGTTGACGGGATCGGTCTGGCCTGATGCGATCGCGGCGCTGTTTGTTCTCAAAACCCGATGAGCCCCCGCCTCATGGACGATCATAATCCGCCGCCGCGCGTCTCCGCCGACCGTTTGCGGATCTTCATTTCACAGGCCTTGGCGGCAGCCGGCGTGCCCGCCGGCGACGCCGGCGTTCTTGGCGAACTCATCACCGAGGCCGATCTGCGCGGCACCGACACCCATGGCGTGTTTCGCTTGCCGCTCTATGTGCGGCGCATCAAGGCGGGCGGCATCAATGTGCGGCCGAACATCCGCATCGTCGCGCAACAGGCCTCGACCGCCGTGGTGGATGGCGACAATGCCATGGGCCATCTCGTCATGCGGTTTGCAGCAGGAGTCGCGATCAACAAGGCCCGCGAGACAGGCGTCGGATGGGTCGGTGCCCGCATGAGCAATCATGCGGGTCCGGCGGCGCTCTATGCCATGATGCCGCTCGCCCATGACATGATCGGGCTCTATTTCGCCGTGGGCAGCAACAACCATTTGCCGCCCACCGGGAGCGCCGAAGCACTCCTTGGCACCAATCCGATTGCGGTGGCAATCCCGGCGGACCAAGAGCCCGCCGTCGTCATGGACATGGCGCCTACGGTCACGGCCTTTGGCAAAGTACGGCTTAAGGCAGCGCAAGGCGAGCCGATGCCGGTCGGCTGGATGATCGATCGTGCCGGCACTGCGCTCACCGACCCCAAGCGTGCCGGCGAAGGCTTCCTCGTGCCGATCGGCGGTTACAAGGGTTATGCCTTGTCGCTGATTATCGGCTTGCTGGCCGGTACACTCAATCAGGCGGCCTTCGGACGCGATATCGTGGATTTCATCAA
>JASHRR010001242.1 GCA_030037185.1 Xanthobacteraceae bacterium
TGATCGTCCAGATCGGTCTCGTGCGGTGCCTGACGCAGCGGAAGCCGCTCTTTGCTGCCATCTGGTACACGAACGCCGCCTGGCTCGATGATGTGCGCGTCTTCGTCGTGAAGTACGACGAGGACGAATTCCGCACCCTCGAGCAGCGCGCCGAAGGCATCATGAGGGCGAACTCTGCCTCCGACCTGCCGCCGGAGGGCTACATCGCGGGCGGATCGGAATGCGAGATGTGCGCGTGGGCCGGGCAGTGTGGCGTCGAACGCCGGCAGGTGCCGGCAAGCGACAAGGCCGAGATCGACACCTCCTTCGCCGGCGAGATAGCGGCGCTCGCACGCAACAAGAAGACCCTCGAGGCCGAGATCGACCGGCTGGGCGCCGAGGTGCGAGCGGTGGAAATCGACATCAGGAGCCGCCTCCGCTCGCGCGATGTCCGCCGCATCGAGGCCGACGGGATCAAGGTCGCCTGGAGCGCCGTAAGGGGCAGGTCCGGCTGGGATAACGCCGGCATCCGTCAGGCGGCCGAGGCGGCTGGCGTTGACTTGACCCCTTTCGTCACGACCAGCGAGCCGGGCGACCGTCTCACGATTACCATTCGCGGCGACGGCGCTGCCAAAGAAATTCGGGCCGCAAAGTCCGAACAATCCGCCTCGTAGGAGGCGAACAGCAGGCAACCAGCAATGGAGACAGTAACCGACATGAGCAACGAGATCGCACCTGTTGACCCGAACCTGTACGAGGCTTTTGGCGAAGCTGCCACACGCTCCATGGCGTTTCTCAAATTTTCGAAAGGCGACTTCTTGCGCGGCCAGGACGGCGAGGTCGTCCCGATCGGGACGAAATTTGTGGCCGACATGCCCAACCTCACGACGGGCTGGGTCCGGTGGAATTCCGGCGCCCCGACCGAGCGCATCCTCGGCCGCGTCGGTGAAGGGTGGGTGCCGCCGCGCCGCGCCGAGCTCGGTGACGCAGACAAGGGAGTGTGGGAGACCGACACTGAGGGCCGGCCGCGGGACCCGTGGCAGATGTCCAACGAACTGCCGCTGATTTCGAAAGACGGATCGGTCGAAACCTTCGCCACGTCGTCACGCGGCGGCCTGAACGCGATCGGCGAACTCTGTAAGGTCTATGGCCGGCAAATGCGGTCGACCCCGGGCAAGCTGCCGATGATCGCTCTGAATGTCGGGAGCTATCAGCACAGCAACCGCGAGTTTGGCCGGATCAAATATCCCGTGTTCGAGATCGTCGGCTGGGTTGATCGCGACAAGCTCCCTCCGGCGTCCCCGCCGGTGGCGGCGGCCGTGATCCAAGACCAGCGGCAAGAGAACGGCGCAACGGCGCGCGGTCGCACTAACGAGCGGCAGGCACAGCCTGTACCGCAGTGCCAGCCAGCCCCGATCGATGAGGACATCGACGTTCCATGGTGACGCGGGCGCCCGATCTCCAGCGTCTCGTCCAGTCGTTGGGCGGATCCACCAGACCCCATCGGAGGTTGGGCCAAATACGACGCGGCGGTCAAACAATGGCATACCAACCGCCGCGTCGTGATCCTCAACGAGCAATACCGCAGGCGGACATCCCCTCGACCGGGGACCCGGCGCAAGGCCGGAAGGACGACAGGATGATCGCATGTCCAGTTCCAGCTTCGATGCCGCGGCGAGATTCCTAGGTGATATTTTCGGCGTATCAAATGAAAATCGTGTGTACCTGTGCACCCTGCCGAACAGCGACGCGCCGCCCGGAGAGCCTGGCGAGCAGCACATCCTCACCTATGACTATGATGAGCGTGCTGACGCATTCGTCAGGCACTGGGATCGCGCCAACCGCGGCGTTTACTTTTGCGTCAACCTGCTCGCGGAGAGCGCGACCAAGCGCGCGAAGGGGACCATCGCCGAGCTGACTGGCCTCTATTGCGACATTGATTTCAAGGACGTCGAGGAAACTGAGCAGCAGGTGTGGGACGCCATTTCCAGGCTGCACCTCGCCCCTTCCAAGGTCGTGCGGACGGGGCATGGCTTCCACTGCTATTGGCTTTTTCAGGAGACCCTGCCGGCGACGGCCCCCAACGCCGCCAAGGTGGAGCAGCTGCTGCGCCAGCTTTGCCGCCACCTCGCAGGCGACAAGAGCGTCTGTGAAATCTCCCGGCTAATGAGGTTGCCAAGCAGCCACAACACGAAGAGCGGCGAGTGGACGTCGGTGGACGTGATCATCGACAACCCGGCGGCGCGCTACGACTTCATGGAGCTCTTCGAGTGGTTGAGGGACGCCCTGCCGGTCCTCACCAGGAAGGCTTCAGCCGCGCCGGCGGGCGCCCAGGAGGCGCCAAAGACAAACGACCATGCCAACGGCCACGGCGCCGACAACGCGTTCCTGGAGTTTGCCGCTCGCGCAGGAGGGCCTCCGATCGACGTCGAGGCCCGGCTCGCCGCCATGCGCTATCAGGGGCCGGGGGATACCGCGATCCACATCACGCAGTTGACGGTGTCGGCAAGCCTGCTCAGCCGCGGACACCCGATCGGCGACGTCGTCCAGACCATCTTCGACGCCACATGCACGGCCGCCGGCGCCGCCGGAAACTCATGGAGCTGGACCCAGGAGCGGCAGAACATCGAGCAGATGTGCCGGGACTGGCTGGCGAAGCATCCGGAGATCCGTGACCGAGAAAAAACCGGCGACGAGACACTACGGCAGCAATCGAAGTGGCCGTGGCGCCGGGAAGGAGACCCCGAAGTGCGCGAAGAGCGCAAATGGCTTGTCCGCGACCTGCTGCCGGAATCCGGCGCAGGGCTGATGGCAGGCCAGTGGGGCACGTTCAAGACGTTCGTGGCATTCGATCTCGCCGCAAGCGTCATGAGCGGCAAGCCGTTTGTCGAGTTCCCGGTAGATCGACCGGGCGGCGTCCTGTTTGTCGCCTGTGAGGGACAGAGCGAGGTCTTGCCCCGGCTGCGCGCGGTGACACGTGAAAAGCTCGACGGCACCGCCAGGGTGCCATTCCTGTGGATCGAAGACTGTCCACCGCTCCTCGCAAAGAGCGCCATCGGAGAGCTCGCCGACATGATCGGCGCCGGCGCGGAACGCCTTCGCAAGGAGGACGGCATCGAGCCCGTGCTGGTCATCTTCGATACCGCCGGCAAGGCGGCTGGCTACATCAATGCGGGCGACGAGAACGACGCCGTCATCGCCCGAAACCTGATCAAGGTCATGACTCAGCTCGCAGCCCGGACGAAGACCTGCGTCATCGGGATAGACCATTTCGGGAAGGTGGCCGAGACGGGCACGCGAGGGTCGTCGGGCAAAGAGGCGGACGCGGACTTCGTCCTGGCGCTGCTCGGCGAGCGGGACCTTGCCGGCAAGGTGACCAATCCGCGGCTCGTCGTCCGCAAGCGCCGCAGCGGCGACGCCGGCACTGAATACC
>JASHRR010001243.1 GCA_030037185.1 Xanthobacteraceae bacterium
TGCCGGCAAAAGATTTTCTTCTCGCCGGATCGCTACCTCACACATCGTGTTCGACTTGAAAGTCGACGTGTTGCGGCCGTAACCATTTCGCCGGCATTCGCAACCCTTTGGTAGCGCGACCGCCCTAAATCAAAGCCTTCGATTGAAGCGGTCCAATTGCGGACGCGATGACTGAGACCGGAGACCTCCGTCCCGCGTGGCGAGCTTGTTATGCACAAGGCGGGATCGGTGACCGGGACGCCAATCCGGCCGATTAGCAGGGATCGCGCAGCGGCGAGTTCCGGCACCGTCGCGACCAGGATCTCGGCGATATCGCGTGCAGCAACATCACGATACGGTGAGCCCGTGCGCATGCGAAACAGGACCGCGTCGGGCTGTCACCAGCGGCAATATCGGACTGGCGTTGACAAAGTAGCAAAGTCCAAAAAAACCGCCCGAATTGCAGCATCTCTGCCGGGGTGGCTTTTCTAGCCCCGCTAGAGCCGGTACAGGGTGAGTCCCGCTGATCGGCATGCATGCGGAAGACCTGCGATCAAAGATCGCTCGGAGTACAAGTCGGAGAACGGAATGGACGCTAGAAAGATCGGTATCCTGCACATCCCCCATTGTTCATGCTCGATTCCGACCGACGAGCGCGTGCGACTTGCGATCAGCGGTACCGAGCTAGAAGCCGAGCTGCGCCGGATGACGGATGCCTTTACGGCCGAGCTATTCTCACGACGGTCCATGAAGCTGAAAGAATTGTTTTTCCCACCAGTTGACTCATATGCGACGTGGAGCGCTTCGCAGATGATGCGGACGAACCAATGGCCGCCCGCGGCATGGGCGCGGTGGCGATTACAAATCGTGCTCACAGCCGGTTAGAATGAAACTTACCGAACCTATGGAAAGTGAGTGCCATGCCGTCAAACAGCGAATCCTCAAAGTCGCCGAAGCCGCTGCCGGGCGATCGGGGCTCGCACGAGGAGCGGCGCGAGCGGGTGTTCAACCAGATGCGCCAGGAGCGGTGGGTCCGCCGCCTCTCCGGGGAGGAGTGGCAGAAGGTCAGGAAGGAACTCGAGGAGAAGCTTCGCAAGCTGGTGGAGCGCTACCCGGACATGCTCGTGCTAACGCAGGGCGCGATGCCTGGGCGGGAAGACTGGAGCGCCAAATGCGAACTGGAAGCCGCCGGCCTGATTGATGAATCCGATTGGTTTTATCCGGGCGGCGATGAGGTTTCGGCGAAAGCAAAAAGCGGGTGGGCCATTTTTGGCTCGCACTACGATCCTGACCATCGTGTCACGGCGATCGGCTGGCGCGTATCCGGAAGGGGCATGCAGCTACTCGACCCCGAATACCCGTCCGACGAAGAGTGGGCGCAAGGAGCGTTCGCAGACCCGACGCAACGCTTGCCGCAGCATCCGAGGGTGGGCGGCCGAGCGGCGTGAGGCAAAGCGCCGGTTGCGGGAGCGTTAACGCGCCCGCCAGGCCGCAAAAGCTAGCAGCAGAGCGAGACGATGTCATCGCCGCATAGAGCCCCCGGTCAACAGCGGCAATCCTGATCGCGCGAGGCGATGTAGGGGCACCGCAAGTCCGGGGGGTGAGGTTCGGCACGCACGTCCACAACGGGGCACGACAGAGCGCTGGCGGCGCCCTGGGAGGTGCCGCACCGTGATCCCGCCCGGACGACGATGGCCGCAGCCCACGCATTACTGAAGGTCGATTTGCCTGTGCCCGGTAAGGCCGAGAGGACGTGCATTCGGGGTAGCTGTGTTGACGGGGCTGTGGCGTCGAAGGCGGGTGCGATACATCCACGAGTGCCGAATCACAGGACGCGAGGCCTTGCCGAGATCAACTACAAACGGCTGTTCTCCGCGCGGCCCGGCGAGTCGAATGCGTATTTGGAGGATACCGCTCACGGCGATTTAACGCGGCTGCGGCTACGGCAGGACCAACAGGTGCAGGAGTGGGCCGGCCTCTGATCGATTGACGAGCCGCAGCCAAGTGGATGACCCTGCCGGTGGCGTTTATCGAGATCTCCGAAGATGCGTTGCTGAGAACTTGAGGACGGACGACGATGCTCAAGGATTTCAGGCGCCTTGCCACGCGCTACGAGCTCGCCAGAAACTTCTTTCCAGCGTCTCCCTCCTCGCCGCCGTGGTCCACCGGATGCGAGCTAATGAGTCTGGACCCTAATTGTCGTGAGGACGGAGCCGAAGATCAGTCAGCAATCGGGCCGGCTGATCTCTGTCCTTCATGAGGTCCAGTTCGGCGCCAAGTGCGTCATCGATTTGTATGCGCTGTGTCACGCCGCCCCCTTCGCCCGGTGCTCGTCGAACAATGCGACGGGTTTCGGCCGGCGAGCTGATGATGCGGTCCGCCAGGGCAGCAAGCCGGGTAAGGGCGTCGTGCTTCTCGGGAAGTATATCCCCGATCGTAGACGCCCTCGACGCCGGGGATCACACGCGCCAATACCCGCTCTTGAGACGTCAGGCCGCACGCCCACACCTGCGAGGGTCATGACAGCCCTCCCAGGTCAAAATCCGCTACCTCTCGCAGTCCCGCCAAGTCGACCCGGGCAAGTCCGGGTGGCATAGGGGCTTCGATGGCCGAGATGGTCGCCGATCTCCTTCAAGCTCAATCCCTCAGCAACGAGGTGCGTCGCGCAAGCGTGGCGAACACCATGGGGCCCGTAAGGGGTGGTCTCGATCCCCAGTGCGTGCAGTCGGCTGCTCACCACGTGATAAAGGCCGCTTGACGAAAGGCGACGAATCGGCGCCTTCAGCGTCACAAACAGTTCCCGAGCGGTGCAACGTCTTGGCCTGGCCCCCTGGAGATAGTTCAGAATCGCGGTGCCAACCGACTCTACCATTGGGTAGTATTGTGTCTTTCGTTGCTTGGGGCGTTTGATCGTGATGACTTCTTTGCCCCAATCCACGTCTTCTAGACGCAATCCGCCGACTTCGCCCTTCTCAGCCCATATTTGGCAAGCAGCATCAGAATTGCGCGGTCGCGTACATCGCGTGGGTTGCGTCCGCTGGTGCTATCGATAAGCCGTTGGACGTCGGTCCAGCGAGGACCTCTGGGGAGCTCCTCCTCTTTAAACAGGCGAGGCGCGTCGATGGCCGCTGCGATTTTCGGAGAGCACCACTGTCGTTTCTCGGCATAGCGGAAAAACGAGCGCAACGCGGTTGCACA
>JASHRR010001244.1 GCA_030037185.1 Xanthobacteraceae bacterium
CTCTCATAAACGAAGCCTGTCACGTCTGGCGTGCGCTGCACCCGCAGGTGACGGCCGACGGAACTCGCAAGCATGTTCCGAGCGATAACGGGAGGACCACCATGAAAATTGACTTTTTGACCCGATCCGTCGCCATTAACATGGCCGTTGGCGCCATGGCATTCGCGCTATTCGCGAACAGCTCCGCTTCGGCAGCCAACATCCCGGTAGACAGTTTGAAAATCGCGCCAGGGGTCGTGAAGGCGTCCGGCTACGAAACGCCGCCGGCCCCCAGCTACATCGTTGCCAACAGCACGAACATCTTCAGCAACCACGCATTCTACGGAACCAACGTTACGGGCGAGCTGAAGCGCGGAGAGAAGCCTGAAGTGCTTGCAAAAGTGAAAGGATGGCAGTGGGTGCTGATCGGCAACCAAGGAACCGGCATCGGCTACGTCGCAACTTCGATGTTGTCGCCGGCAGACAAATACATCCGGTAGGCTCGGTGCAGACCGGCGAAAGGCCATTCCATACGCTCAAGTTGAAGGCTTGTCGTTGACGCCGTCACCGGTTGCTCTTTGTGTCGCTGCACTGCGCCGGCTGCTTGCTTGAGCTACGCGAGTCATGCGTCGCCCGTCCTTCCCCATTGTTCTAGCCGTCGCGTGCGCAACTGTGGGGAGGGGCTGGCACGCGTATCCAAGAACAGTCGTATGACCGCTCATGGGCTGGCACAACCTCGCCCGGGCGCGACGAGGGCAGAGGTGTGTGCGCGCCGATTGGGTAGCGGCTTGCGTCCGGAGATCTGCTGCGTTCCTCGCACTAAATAATTGAGCGGGAGTGAGAGGTTTATCGCGTCTACCAAACCTGAAGGGGGCTGGTGAAACTCCGCAGCGGCAACAGTCCTTGGGCTGTGACGAGGGCCCCGGTCCGACGTCAAGCGTCTTTGTTTTCCATCGCCCAGTTAAGTTTTCCACCGGGCCACCCCGACCTGCAACGCATGAGCCGGACCGCGTTTTTTGACGCCGGGAGAAGATGACGCAGGAGTTAATGAGGACCTTTCTCACAATTAACAATACTTCGCTCGGGCAGTTCTGAGCCAAAGATATCGAAGACGGTCTTGCATCATATCAGGACTTGCGCCAATTTCGATCGAAGAGCCTCGGCTTTCTCGACCCGTCCCGCAGCGTCTCAGCGCAGATGAGGCCGGCATCTCTCCCGGGCGCCTGAACTTCAGCGCACGCGTGCCTCCGCGCGAGGTGCGTGCGGGTTGCCCGGCGCTGAGATTTGCTCGCCCGCGCGGTTAGATTACTGGAAACGCGCGAATGGCCATTTCTTAGTTAGGAACCCCGCCCGTCAATTCTCTTGCCTCTTCTCCCGCGCGGGCTCGCTGCGCCAGACACTCCACCTCGCTGCGCCAGGCACTCCGCCTCTTCGCTGAAGAACCAGAAGTTATCCTCCACGGTAGATCGGGCGCTCACGCCGCTCTCGGCGGAATGAGTTGTCCACACGCGTCTTTACATTGGCCGCAAAGGGCGTATTCAGCAAGTCGAGGCTACCGAATCTGTGAACACGATTCGCGAGACCGTAAATGAAACTTGGTCGCAACGACCCCTGCTTTTGCGGCAGCGGCAAGAAATACAAGCACTGTTGTCTCGACGCAGGGGCTGTCCCGGTCACCGCCCCCGCCGACCTTACTTGGCGCCGGCTACGTACACTGCTCGATGGTTATCCGACCGACATGCTGCGCTTTATCGCCGAGGCCTACGGTCCGTTGGCGGTGCATGAGGCCTGGGGCGCGTTCACGGGTGATGATGATCTTGAGTACGATCCCGATACGCCGCTCATGCAGCTGTTCATGCCGTGGTTGTTCCACAGCTGGACGCCCGATCCCCTCACCAGCGAAGTTGTGAATAAGTCTCTGCACGACGTGCCCCCCACCGAGGCATATCTGGCCGCCAGAGGGCGTCGGCTCGACCCGCTTCTCCGGCGCTATCTCGAATCCCTCCTAACCGCTCCGTTTACATTCTTCGAAGTACTGACTTGCGATCCCGGATCTGGAATGATCTTGCGCGATGTCATGACGCGGGAGAAGCACGCAGTTACCGAGCGCAGCGCATCGCAAGCGATGCAGCCCGGCGATTTGTTGTTCGGGCAGCTGGCGTCGGTAGACCGGCTGACCATGCTCGAAGCGTGCAATGGCTTTGCCATTCGGCCGATGGAGAAAGCGCCGATCATTGAACTGCGCGCTCAGATTGCCTCAGCCGGCCCAGCGATCACCCATCAGGTCCTGCGGGACTGGGATTTCGCATTGCTCGAATTATTTCACGAAATTGCCGATCGGTTCTTCAACCCAAAGCTGCCTATCTTGCTGAACACCGATGGCGAACCGCTTTCGCCGCACAAACTCGTATTCGACCTCACTGCCTCGCCACAGGCCACATTTGATGCGCTAAAGCATCTTGCGCTGGACGAGCCGGATGACGACCTGCTGGCGGATGCCAAACGCGATGCTGAGGACAAACTGACAGGGGTTCGTTTCTCCTGGAAGAAGCGCGACAACAGAATGCATGCTGGATGGGACAATACTGTGCTCGGCTGGATCGAGATTGACGGTACGCGTCTCATTGCGGAGGTCAACTCGCAGGCTCGCGCCAACGCTATACGAAAGGCGATCGAGGCGGCACTCAGCGGGGACGTCCGTTATCGCGCGTGCGAAATCCAATCGCTGGAGAAAATGCTTGCCGATGTACCGGCGGCTGGCCGCGTGAGCGGCGGCGCAGCCCGCAACCAACTGGACGAACGTCCCGAAGTGCGCGAAACAATCTCCGCCATGCTGGCGGCCCATTGGGAGCACTGGGTGGATCAGCCAATCCCAATTCTTGGAAACCGTACACCGATGGAGGCCGTCAAGAATCCCGACGGGCGCGAGATCGTCGAGTCGATCGTCATTCAGGCGGAACGGGACAGCCGCAGCCCACATTTGCAAACGGACGAGGATGTGTTTCGGCGGCTGCGTGAGAGGCTCGGTCTTGCTGCAAGCCGATCGACGACTGGCGCGACGCGGCACGGGCGTGCCTTTGCTCGTGAAGCATAAGGCCGCGGGGCCAGCAGGGGGCTTACGACACCTCCTTGCGGAGTGCCGCATTTGCTCTGCTTGCCTCCTGTCAGGCGCGGCTTTCCTTCGCGTCCAGCTCCTCGACCGGCGTCTTCAGCCACAGCCTTATCAGCCGCAGCACGTGCCGGTCAACGATGCGCCGGGCCACTGATTTGAGTAGCTGCACGTGCGGAATTTCATCGAAGCATTTCGACAAGTCGTCGTCCACCCCGTCGGGGGTAACCCTGGCGGATCAACCGGTGCACTTGCCTGACAGCCCCGACCCCGCTGCGCCGGGGGGGCGGTAGCCGCGAGCGCAATCCTCGAAGTCTGCTTCGAAGATCGGTTCCAGCGCTAGCTTGGCTGCGGTCTGAGCTACCCGATCGTAGTCGGCACGGTCAATGCAAACTGCACATTGGCTCAGTCAGACTTTGGGATCGGCTGAGATAACCCATCCCTTTCATCCCCTTCGTGGCCGTCGGTTTGCTGTGTTGAAGCTCAGAAAGGTCTCTGGCGTCGAGACCCCTGAGTCTGCGCCGCCCTGCAACGGGCTCATTTGCGGTCCCACGCCAATTCACTGACTGGGCACCTCCTGGCACATCGCGCGAACCCAATACCGACCAGGGGACCGCTGCTCTTTGACGCCGCGCGTGCGCTGGCGCTGGCCGAGCTCATGCACGGGCTGAAACGCAACAATGGGGCTTGACCGATGATCCGCTCTCTGAATCAATCGGACAACCGTTTGATTCGGTCCGCTTAACATGAAAAACCCGTCCACCGCATCGTTACGCAGACGCCGCCAGCAGCTGATACGGGCTCTGCCCTCAATCGAACACATCATACGCGGATCACTCATCGAGACCTACAAGCGCTGCGGGCATGGCGGCTGCCATTGCGCCGACGGCCCCGGGCACGGACCCAAGCGATACTTGTCGACGGTTGCTCGAACCGGCGAACGCCCACGCCTCGGCTATGTGCCGAACGCGGCCTACCCGCGAGTCGCCGAGTTTCTGGCCAACTATCGCAAGCTCCAGGAGATGCTCAACGCGATTTGCGCGATCAACGCGGAGCTTCTGCGTCGCCGCGAAAGTCTGGACTAGATGGCACGATCGGCTGAATCTTCGGATTGAGCATGATCGGCTCCTTCCGCATTCGGCGGCGGAGGGCCCCGCAGCGAGATAGGATTCGATCATGTTGGCGATGATAGCGCCCGCCTTGACAAAGTCGAGTGCCGCGATGGCCGGATCCTCTGCCCCTCTTCGCAAAGGCGCGTTCAAAACGGCAGGGACCGGCGCTCCATCATAGTCTTGGGACAACGCCGGCCTGTGGCACGGACTGCGCGGGGAATGGGGCCGGGACCCGAGGTGTCGCAATCATGCTCGCGAGCGATTGACCCACGTCGAAGCCTCTCACCATCGCGCCGAACACCGGTAGTGGGCGATCACCGCGACCTTCATGCCGGGAAGATCAGTGTCTATCGAGAATTTCTGCGACGCATTGCGCGTCGTCGAAACCGTCCAGAGCTGACCGGCTTTGCAATTAATCGGAACGAGATGGGGGGCGTGAGTACGACCCTGTCATAGACCTAGCCGAGTTTCCGTCGCGAACAGAAACCAGCCTAACTTAACTTAGTTGTAATTTGACCGTCGGCGAAATCATTCCAAAGATTAGTTAAAAAACGAGACTGGTCCCGAAGGCGGTCCGCTAGGAACGTCCCTCGACGAGGGAGGGCAACCCACATGGAGTTTCTGGCAGAGAAGTTTGCCGTCCTCGGCATCACGTTCCAATTCTGGATGCCGATCATCATCGGCGCGGTGGCCCTGTATATTTTGTATCTATGGAAGCGTGGGCTTGTGGATTAGGATGGTCCCTCCGGTGCAGGGGCATTGCATAACGCTGCCGGCTTCATGGCGCGCCCGCGCCGCCCTTTTTGTTTTGCCGACGGTCGGCGAGGATGGTAACGGGGCTCGCGCAGTTGTCCGAGAGCGCCGACCTCGACCCTGCACCAACTCTTCCCGCACGCGGCGGGAGAAAGGTGGCTGAGGGCGGTAGACGGCGCGGTCGGCTTGGTGCTACAAACCGCAGCCCTTCTTGTGCGGCGCAATATCGGTTGCCATTCATATGTCTGAGAGCGTTGCGGCTCCTCGCGCGGGCGCTGAGGCTGAGAGCATGGCAAGATCCGGTCCGGGCCAAACTGCGGCCAGGTTGGCTGGACTTGCTATCGGCAGCATTGGTGTCGTCTATGGTGACATCGGCACCAGTCCGCTTTACGCGTTTCATGAGGCCATAAGGGCGACCGGGGCCGAGCAGGCGGCAACCTCCGAGGCGGTATTCGGCGTGCTGTCGCTCATTCTGTGGGCGCTGATCTTCATCGTCACTTTCAAATACGTCCTCGTGCTTCTGCGCGCCGACAACAACGGCGAGGGGGGCACGCTGACCCTGATGGCACTGGCCAGCAAGGTGACCGGCGAGAGCATCGTCGCCGTGGTGATGGGCATCATCGGCGCGGCGCTATTCTTTGGCGATTCGCTGATTACCCCGGCGATTTCCGTGCTCTCGGCGGTCGAGGGATTGAAGATCGTTACCCCCGTATTTGATCCTTATATCGTGTCGGTCACTGTTACGATCCTGGTGGTGTTGTTCGCGCTCCAATGGCGGGGCACCGCGCGGGTGGCGAGCTTGTTCGGCCCGATCATGGTGGTGTGGTTTGCCGTCATGGCGTTGCCGGGGGCCTACTGGATGGTGACCCATCCGGGCATTATCCTCGCGCTTAATCCGGGTTATGGACTTTCGTTCCTGGCCGAACACGGCATGGTCGGGGTGGTCACGCTCGGAGCGGTGTTTCTTGCCGTAACCGGGGCGGAGGCCCTTTATGCCGATCTCGGCCATTTTGGGCCGCTGCCGATTCAAGGCGCGTGGCTGTGCTTTGTCTTTCCTGCCCTGACGCTTAATTATCTGGGCCAGGGCGCGCTGGTGCTCGCCGATCCGAGGGCGCTGGAGAATCCGTTCTTTCTGCTCTACCCGGATTGGGCGCAACTGCCGATGGTTGTGCTCGCCACTGTGGCGACCGTCATCGCCAGCCAGGCGGTCATCACCGGCGCCTATTCGTTGACCCGGCAAGCGATCGGGCTCGGCCTGCTTCCGCGTCTTGAGATCAGGCACACGTCAGAGGAGCGCGAGGGGCAGATTTACATGCCTCGGATCAATGCCGGCCTGCTGGTGGGCGTGCTGCTCTTGGTCGCGCTGTTCCGTTCCTCGAGCGCGCTCGCTTCCGCCTACGGAATTGCCGTGAGCGGAACAATGGTGGTGACGGCCATCATGGCCTTTATCGTTGTGCACAAGGTGTGGAAGTGGTCGCTGGTCGCCACGGTCGCGTTGATAGCCCCCATCGTGCTTGTTGACACGACCTTCCTGACGGCGAATCTGTTGAAGGTCATCGATGGAGGCTGGGTACCGCTGGCCATTGCCAGCGTCGTGATGGTGATCATGTACACATGGCGGCGGGGCAGCAAGTTGCTGTTCGATAAGACGCGCCAGCAAGACACGCCGCTCATCGACCTCGTCGCGATGCTGGAGAAGAAGCCACCCCAGCGCGTGAGCGGCACAGCGGTGTTCCTCACCAGCGATCCCTTGAGCGCGCCGACCGCATTGATGCACAGCCTCAAGCATTACAAGGTGCTTCACGAGAAAAACGTCATCCTTTCCATCGAGACGGATCACAGGCCGCGCGTGTCGCAGGAGGAACGGGTGCGCATAGAACCGATTGGGCAGACCTTTTCACGGGTGACGCTGCGGTTCGGCTACATGGAGCGCCCTAATGTGCCGCAGGCTCTCGGCATAGCGCGCAAGCTCGGCTGGTTGTTCGACATCATGTCCACCTCGTTCTTCGTGTCGCGCCGCAAACTGCGCCCGGCAGCGCGCTCCAGCATGCCGCTTTGGCAAGACCGTCTGTTCATTTCGCTGGCGGGCGCCGCTAACGATGCCACCGACTATTTCCAGATCCCGACCGGCCGCGTGGTCGAGGTCGGTACCCAGGTCACGATTTGAGTTGGCGGACGTGGTGCCCTGCTGAGCGATCCGGCTGTACGGTTCGCGCACAACTAAACCTCTGGACGCAAAACGGGACGTGAGTAAGTCGATGTACGGATTGTTCAATCGAGGCTCGATCCGGGATTTGACGCCCGAGGAAGTGCCCGAAGGTTTGGCCGCCGACAAGATCACGCCGGTGGCCGTCCGTGCAGGTATTGGCGGCGCAGCTGAGCGATAGGTGTCCCAGCACGTCCCGCAGAGCATTTAAGCGTTCGACAGGCAAAGTGCCTCATGATTTCATCCGCGGTGTTTCCCTGCCCGTTTCAAAGATTTCAGTTGGTGCAGTTAAGCCTATTTCTGCCAGGACTTATCCGTTGCACCTGCTGTGTTTGCGGACGCGGGCAACCGGGGGCGGGCCTACGCGATTGGCACCACCAGGCGCCCCCCTACCCGACTCGAGCGCCTAACCCCCGTGGCTGTGCCGGGATCGCTACTGCGCGGTAGGAGCCACGCAAACAAATACCCGCCGGTTTGAGCGAAAACCGCTTACTTGAGGTTTGCAGCGGTCAGATCGACCGAAAGCTTGGCGATAAAGGTCGCGCCACACCAGTTGGTTCCAAATCCGCCCGGATTTATCGC
>JASHRR010001245.1 GCA_030037185.1 Xanthobacteraceae bacterium
CTTCCGCCGGCGGCTCCGGACGCGGCGGAACGAAATACCGTGGTGCGTGAACGTTCATCGCTTGCCTCACGTCAGCCAGTCCGCGTTTGTCACGTAGAGCCGGTATTCGCGGGCTCTAGCTTTGAGGGCGAGCACTCTTGGCTTCCGCAGCAATTTCATTTGGCGCTCTGATGTTTTGGCCAGACCCGTTGTTTGCGTTTTCGCTACGCGCTGGAAAATCGTGGTGGTTCTGACCGTCCGACCCGCCCCACGGTTGCTTTGCTTCTCTACCATTGGATGAATGCAACTAACGTACCATTGGATGAATACCACCAGTGTGACACTCATCACATTAGTGCGACGATTCGGAAAATCCGCTCCTTCCGGTCT
The DNA here is from genome assembly GCA_030037185.1 of Xanthobacteraceae bacterium. Next base: position 370 of record JASHRR010001245.1, read on the forward strand.
ATGTGGGCCGGCGGAAGCAAGAGACGTTGACGGGCGTACGTCATGGTGACGTTGACGAGGGTGTCGGCAATGATGGCGTGGCCGACCCAGCGGTACGCGGAACCTGCAGGCCATGCAGGACGTCGTGGACCTCGACTTGGTCCCTGCGGCGGCGGAGCCACAGGCTAAAGCGGTCGAGGTAGAGCTAGACCACGGTGTCGTATAGAGCGTCAGCATCTGGCTCAGGATCAACCCGCCCCACGATGGCGATGCCGAGCAGGCGACGTAGCTCACCGTCGTCGCCGAGGCCGACCGCGAGCGGCAGGGCGCCGAAGAGCGCCGCACCGGTGGTCATCATGATGGGGCGGAAGCGCAATAGGCACGCTTCGTAGATTGTCTGTTGCGACGTGTGGCCGTTGGTGCGCTCCGCGTCGGCGTGAAATCGATCATCATGATGGCGTTTTTCTTGACCAGGCCCCATCAGCAGAACCACACCAATCAAGCCCATGATGCTAACTCGGTGAGCTTGCGGCCCTTCGCAATAGGTGCTTGATCTTGGCGACGACCTATTCAATGGGATTGAGTTCTGGTGAGTACTTCGGCAGGAGGATCAGCTTGGCGCCGACCGAACGGGCACGGCGAGGATAATCTTGCGTTTGTGGCTGCCGGGATTGTCCGTGAGTGACGAATCAAATTGGCAAGGCTACTGCTAAAGACGAGCTTTCAGCAGGCACGTGGGTGCGCAGGAATCGCACCCGCGAAATCGGCAATAGCGGACCAGCCTTTGGTATTCCTTCCTGGAACACCTCCACGATGGCGAAATTCTATGTTGCTCGGGTTCCAGCCTCTTCTCGACGCGCCGTCACTCGGGCACGCACGGGCACGGTGAATCGGGGCATGATGTAAGCTGTCGGCCGTGCATCCGCAGTGAGTACACGGACTGAACGCCGCCCCAGGAGTTCTCGAAGAGTCTGCACGAAGACCATCTCGGCCAGAGGTCGGCCCCAGCATTGTCGTGGTCCCGCGAGGAATGGAATGTAGGCAAAGGGCGCGTGTGGAGCCGCATGACCCGCCCAACGAGAGGGGTCAAAGCGCCATGGCTCCGCCCAATGCCGGTCGTCGTGATGGAGCGCCCGAACGCCGAGGGCAACTTGCGTTCCGCGCTGCAACGTCGCGCCGTGGATGGTGAGCGGCACGGCCACCTCGCGCAGGACCACGTTGGCCACCGGAGCCACCCTGAAGACCTCGCGTGCGAAGTTGTGTAGGGTCGGGAGTTCTGTGTGCAGCTCCGGCGAGGGGTCCTGAGCGGCTGCGCCCTTTAGCTCGGCCTCGAGCGCGCCGCGCACAGCCGGGTGATTCTCGAGCAGCACGAGCGCCGCAACGATCGCGTAGTCGATGGCGTTGTACGCGCCGAAGAGATGATTCACCCACGACACCAGCGCCTTGCGCGACGGTGCGACGTCGCGAAGCCTCGGGATGCACCCATCGGGCGTGCCCCCATCGATCTCGGCGAGCGATCGGTCCAGGGCCCGGACGTCGCGGAGGAGCGACACGATCGTCATCGCGTTGGCCGCGAGCGACATCATCATGTTCGTGGGAGTGGCGTCCGCGCGATCCATCCGGGCATGGGGCGCATGCTGCATCGTCGCCAGCTTGTAGCGCGTCAGGACCTCAGCGACGCGCCGTCCGGCCACCGTGCAACCGTCGATGCCGAACAACGCGCGCAACGCCACGTCCGCACCCATCCGTGACATCGCGGCGTACAGGTCGGGCACGCTCTCCGCGCGGGCCCACTCCGCGGCATGACGCTGAACCGTTTCTGTCACCGCCTGTGCGACCTTGCTCAGATGCGCCTTGTGGAAGACAGGAAGCACCGCGAGAAGCTGGCGTTTCCAGAGGGGATGGGTCTGGAAGAGCAGTCCATCTGCGCCTGGGATGAAGCGCCCGGCGTGCCGGTAGAGGGTCGGCCGCGTCTCCGTGTGCGGCCGATTCATGAGCATCGCCTCAACAATTTCGAGATCGATCGTGAGCAGGAGACCGCTCGGGAGCCATAGCGTGTCGCCGTGCCGCCGGTGGAGCTCGCTCCAACCCTCGCCGTCGCCCGACGAAAACGCCGCGCGCACCGTCGCCACGTCCAACCGCGGGAATTGCTCCGTTCGCGCCGCCGGCGTTCCGGGAGATGCCATGACGCACTCTCTACTGTTTCTCTGCACTGTTTCTCTGCCGGATCCTCCTGCTGCAGGCCGGCCTCGAACTCCGCCGCCCTCAGATCCGGATCAAACGCCCAGCGCCCAGAATGGGCGGCCGCGACATCGCGGTTCGAACGCTTGGGTTTGGGCTCGGGGATCCGAATGGCTCCGATTGGTCGACTTCTTACTACCTTATACATAAGTTTCTGATGGCATATCAATCAAGGGAACAAACCCGACCCGCAGATGCGAACCGCGGAGGGATTTACCCGCGTCGACATCATCGAGCTGTCGCGGCCAGGATGATACATCCCGCATGTCGTGTTCGACAGCGTATGCCTGCCGGTTGCCGACTTAAAATTTAATCGCGGGCTCGAATCGAGGTCAATTCACGCAGCGTAAGCAGGTGTCGCGTGGCGGGTGGTTTCGCGGCGTCAATCAATTCCGTTCAGCTGGGATTTGGGATAGATTACTTTCGCCTTTGTTCTTGATCGGCGAGGTCTCAGGCTCACCGCGCCAGTGTGTGCGGATGTGACGTCCCCGATCGGGGAGGTCCCGTCGACCCAATCCGTGGCGCTGCTAGGCCGCCGCATGATGCCCGTGAGCGAATGTAGTCCGTCAATCGTGCATGCGGCTGGAAGAGGCGAGACACAGGATGACGACTGAGAGACGTCCGCCGGTAGCCAACTTCTCACCGCTCACCTCCGAATCCGCGCCCGCGAGCGCGCAGCCGCGGCTGCCACAACTGCTCGCGTGGCAGCGATATCACTCGGCACGCGATCACGAGATCGAGCTGGATCGACTCTTCCGTCCCGCCTGGCTGTGCGTCGGCATCAAGGACTCCATCCCGAACGAGGGCGATTACTTCGCCCTCGAGCACGTTAGCAAGCCGATTTTCGTGCAGAACCAGGGCGATCGTGTGGCCGCTTTCCACAATGTCTGCCCGCACCGCAACGCGTTGCTGGCCCGGCAGCAAAAGGGGAACATGCCGCGCATCAAATGCGGCTACCACGGCTGGGAGTACGACAGGGATGGCGTCGTCTGCAGGATTCCGGGCGGCGAGTACTTCAAGCCCATGAAGCGAAGGGAATTCGTGCTCGATCGCGTGCGCGCAGAGGTTCTTGGCCGCCTGATCTTCGTGTCGTTGGACGGTAATGCTCCCCCTCTGCAGGATTTTCTGGGCGCGGAGATATGCGAGCGCCTGAGTTACGCGCTTAGCCCGGATGTGAGCCCGGTGGCGAGCTGGACGGTCGAATACGAGTGCAATTGGAAGGTCCTGATCGAGAACACGCTCGAGGACTACCACGTCACCTCCGTTCACTTCGCGACCGTCGGCGAAACACCTCCGTTTTCGCAGATCGCGCACACGCTGGATGAGAAGTTCGTTGGCTTCCAGAATCGCGCACCCGGCTTCGACACGCGCGCCGTTCACTGGATGGCAGCCAAGACGCGACCGGACCCACAGTTCACTTACTTCCAATACGTCAGTTACCCGTCGTTGATTTTCGCGATGAGCCCATTGAGCAGCCACCTACACTTGGTCATACCGACCTCTCCGACGACGTGTCGCGCCGACATCATCCTTTTCCTGCCAGGCGCCTCTGCGGGGCCAATGCGCCGGCTCGTCCATTTCATGATCCGCCGGCCGGCTATCCGGCTCAGCAAGAAGTTCGTCGAGGAAGATCGTACGATCTGTAACGACGTCCAGAAGGGTATCACAGCAGCGCGATTCCCGGGCGCCCTCGGCTGCCGGGAGGAACGGGTGCACGCGTTCCAGCGGTACGTCGTGGACAAATGTGGCGATTCCGCGCTGGAGGTGGGCGAGAGACCCTCTTGAGCCGCCTGTTGATGTTAATGGCACCAGATTCACCGCATCATGGTAGCGCTGAAGGCTCATGCTGCGTATTCCGTGCGGGACGTGGCGTTGCCGCGGTTGTTAAAGTTGCTAGACCGCTACCCAGCAGTATGAAGGCCTGGGAATTGCAGGCTTGGCTCGGCCTCAGGTCTCCATTCAGATAAAACGGCGATCGATGGAGCGGGAGAGTCGCACTTTCCAAGACCGCGGAACCGACCGGCGGGCCGGAACGAGCAACAGCCCAGCTCTTCCGCCAAAAAGGGGCGGGCGCGATGCCCGCGGGGGTCCCAGGTTGCGCTATTTTCCGCGGCTTTTCGATCCCGGGGCAACCATGTCGATGGCGATGATCCAATCCTTGTTCAGCGCATTTTCCCGCGACACGACATACAGCGTCTTTCGATCGGGGCCGCTGAAAGCCACGCTGATGATATTGCGCGGCGTGGGGATCAGGCCGAGATACCTGCCGTCCGGTCCGATCACCTGGACGCCAGCCGGCGAGGTCACGTAGAGGCGCCCGGCCGCGTCAAACGTGCTGCCATCGCCGGTGCAGGGGCCTTGGAACCCGGCGCAGCCCTCGAGCTTGACGAACTCGCGCTGATTGGTCAGCGCGCCATCTTTCTGGACATCGAATACTGCGAGCGCGGGTCCGTTCGTGACAAAGAGGCGCTTTTCATCGTAGCTCAGCACAATGCCGTTGGTGGTCAGGTTCTCGCCGTAGCGGGTGACAACGCCCTTCGGGTCCGCGTAGTAGAGGCCGCCCATCGTGAAATACACGCCGCCCATGCTGTCCGCGGCCAGGTCATTCAATACCCCGCCGAGGCAATCCAGCGAATCGCCATTGGCGGCCTTGTTGGTCAGCGTCTTGCGCTCCGGCGCAAGCTGCTCGATGGACTGGTTCAGGCCGCGATTGACCAGGAACACGGCGCCCTTCGCATTCACCGCGAGCGACCCGCCGGTATTCGTACCGGCGTAGGCGACGGACGTCTGGCCGTTCCTGTCGAGCTTCACGACCGCGCTTTTATCGTTCTGGGCGAGCAGAAGTCCGCCGTCTTCCGTGCTCACGATGCCGTCGGCATTGTTGCCGTCCACTTGCCAGACTTCGTTCCATTGCTGTCCCGCGGCGATGACCCCAGGAATTTCCGTCACCGTGTACGCGCGCGGCGTTGGCGCGGCGGGCGCGGGCGCTGCCTGGGGCCGGGCCGCTGGCGGCGGCGTCTTGCACGCCTTGATCGCATCGGCGTACCGCGAGTCCCGGGGCGCCTGCACGCCCGGCCCTTGCGTGAGGCCGGCGGGCGGCAAAATCTGGCACCAGCCGGCGCCCGCGGTAAGCACGCTCAGCGCAAGCGTGAGCCCTCCTGTTGACTTCATGAAAATCCTCCCCCGTTTCCGCGTCGATTGTTGTGAAGACGCCAAGCTCGGCCGTATTGCGCCGCCGAGATTAGACCTTAACGGCGGGGAGTTCCGTGGTCACCCGTTCCCGAGCGCAGGAGCAGCCCGCACAACTCGTGTGCTTACGACATCCTTCCCCGTGCGGCCGCCCCTAATTTCGAACGCTGCCCCTGCCAGATTGATCCACGACGGGTAACCACAGCGAGCGATGGGCCCCGAATAAAATACCGCTTGCCGGGTTAGTAGCCCCAAGGTGCTACCTAAACTTCACAACTTTTAGCAAGAATTAGGACGATTTTAGATCGGCTTGATAGCCGCTTTCGCTCTATGCGCGCACACTCGTCGTCAGTCGAGCGGCTGTTTACAATCATAGAGAGAAGCAAGCGCGCGAAGCACCGCGGGGGGAGAATGCTCATGACGCTCATGACAAATCGTCTTCTTTTCGTGCTCACAATTTTGTTGTCGGCAGCCTCTCATCTTTGCGGACCGACCGCGGCTCGCGCCGGCGATATGAATTGCTCGGGCCTGATAGGTGGCGGACGAACGGTGACCAATATCAATGGCAACGTCACCGTACCGGCTGGCATGTCCTGCACGCTCAGCTTCGTCAACATCACGGGAAACGTGGAGGTCGGGCAGAATGCAACCCTCGTCGTGTCGGCCTACCTGGAGCCGTCCGAGATCGCCGGCAATATCGAAGCCGACAACTGCAACTCGGCTCTCCTTCAGGGTAATGTGACTGTCGGTGGAAACCTGAACGTCAGCGCGTGCAGCGGCACGGCGTCGAACGGTTTCCAGGGGCCGGACGTGCTTATTCAGGGCAATTTCGAGTGCCTGTCCAACGCTGGACCTTGCTTGGCGTGGCTCGGCACCGTCGACGGAAATGTCAAAATCCAATCCAACAACGCAAAAGCAGCGTCCGATGTCAGCCTCCTCAGGGTCGGAGGAGACCTGGACTGCCAGGGCAATTCGCCGGCGGTGACCCATTCGCATGGGCCAAGCTGGGTGGACGGACACTCCCAAGGCCAGTGCGCCGGCTTTAGCACCACGACGACATCGATCACCACGCCAGCCACGCCAACGCCGTGCGCCAACCTTAAGACCCTGCCTGCCTCGGGCTTTCCCGTGCCCAATACTGTCATCCTCGCCGCGCAGGATGTACCAGTCGGGACATTACCGACCCCCGGAATTCCGGAGTTTTGCTTCGTGTCTGGCCATGTTAATCGGCACATCAGTCCGGTTGACCAGTGTTTCTACGAAGATGCCTTCGAGATCGATATGCCAGCCAACTGGAATGGACGCTTCATGTTCCAAGGCGGCAGCGGCACGGAAGGCACCGTTCCTCCCCCCGGCGGCCCCATCAATGCCAATCCGAACTTCGGGCTCATCAACGGCTATGCCGTGGCGAGTCAAAATGGCGGGCATTTAGACACTGAACTGGCATTGCCAACGTGTGATTCGGGATTCGGAAACTCCAACGAATTCTTCCTTGATCCCCTTGGCACGACCGCCTTTGCATACCAATCGATCGAGGTGACGACACTGGTTGCCAAGTACCTGATTAATCAATTCTATGGCGAGGGCCCACATCACTCTTATTGGGCCGGCTGTTCGCAGGGCGGACGCCAGGGCATGGTGATGTCGCAGAACTTTCCGTCATTCTTTGACGGAATCCTCGTGGGCGACGCGGTCTACGATGGGGAAGCCTATGCCCTCAGCAACCTCAATGGCAGAGAGCAGATTCTGAACGCCTACAACGCCAACCCCTCGTTGCCACCACCGGCGGATGTGCCCTTACCAGCGCCTGCGCCGCCCGAGCCAATCGTGTACCCCGCGTTTCCGGTCGCTGACCAGACTCTCCTGGAAACCGCCTTGCTGCAAGCCTGCGACACGCTCGACGGTGTCGCTGACGGGGTTATCGACAACCTACCGGCCTGCAAGGCCAAGTTCGATCCTGCCACCGCGACCTATACTTCGGGAGGCGCGACTTACCGCTTGCAATGCACCGCAGGCAAAAGGGCGACTTGCTTGTCGCCGGCGCAAATTCAGGCCGTTAAGAAAATCAATCAAGGCCCGCGAAACCGCGCGGGACAAGCGATCGCGGTGCCGGCCGGCGCTGTCGCCCCGGACCACGCCAGCAACATCGCGCAAGGCTTCGTATGGGACGATGGCTGGATGACGACCGGCAGCATTGCGCCGGAATTTATCGGAGCTCCGGGCACCCTGCCCGGCGCGATCCCTGGCTTCTTCACCTCTCTGGGAGGCGAGTTCAGTTATGCGTGGCTGTTCCCGGCGCAACCGACGTTCCCTGAGTTGAGTTTCAACTTCAATACCGATCTGGGAATGCTCAACCCGAATACCCCACTTGTGACCTACGCCACCTCGCTTGATATCAGACGCTTCGTCGATTACGGGCACAAGATCGTCTGGTTTCATGGCCTCAGCGATCCTGTCGTGCCGGTTATCGGCAACATCAACTACTATGAAGAAATGGCGCAACAGTTCGGCGGCTTGGGGCCGGCGCAGCCGAACATGGGGCACTGCGGGGGTGGACCGGCGACCAGCCAATTTGATCTACTCACCCCGCTCGCTAATTGGGTTGAAAACGGCACACCTCCGGGGCCGGTAAATGCGACGGGCGTGAACTTCACTCCCGCCACCGATCAAGTCTCCTTCGTGCGGGGACCGGCTACCCGCATGCGCCCATTGTGTCCGTATCCTCAGCAGGCGCGCTTTACCGGCAGCGTATCGATCATCGGCGGTATGCCCGTTGCGACCAACCAGGCGGATTTAGCCGATCCGACAAAATATCAATGCGTCGCCGCGCAGCCGTGGGAATTGGAATGAATGGCACGGATCGGGAGACCGCGGTCGCCTTGCGTTCCACCGATCCTTCGAGTGCCCGAACGCTGCGGGCTGAGTGCCAAAGTCCGGATAGGGTCAGCGGACTAAACCGCTCGCGCGGTAGGTGGGCGGGCGCTGCCTCGAGGGCGGCTCATGGGGGGGCGCAATTTCGAAATGATGTAGCCTTACCCACGG
>JASHRR010001246.1 GCA_030037185.1 Xanthobacteraceae bacterium
CGTTTGGATTCGAGCAAAAGGCCGGCAAGGCCGCGGTCGGCTACATTCGGATCGTGCAATTCGATCCGACCGACCAGCGTCCGCTCGCCCGCCATTTCATCGACGCCTTCAAGGCGAAATACAATCAGGAACCGACGCATCTCAACGCCCATGCCTACGATCAGATTGCGCTGATCGCCGACGCGGTGAAACGCAGCGCCAAGGATGCCGAGTCGATCCGGGCAGGGCTCGCGGCGACCAAGACCTTCGCCGGCGTGACGGGCAGCGTGGAGTTCAACAGCACCAACCAGAACGAAAAGATGGACACGGTCCACTACATGGAGACCTTGCCGGATCTGTCGTGGCGGGCGCTGAACTGGAATTGACGTGACGGTTGTTCTGCAGCAGGCCATCAACGGCATCGTCCTCGGAGGCCTGTATGTGCTGGTGGCGCTCGGGCTAAGCCTCATCTACGGCGTGCTGGTGCAGATCAACTTCGCCCATGCCGATATCGTAACGGTAGGGGCGTTTTCCGCCTATTTCTTCATGCAGGCGCTGGGCGGCGGCTACCTGGAGGCCATTGCGGTCGCTCTCGTCGTGGGCGGCATGCTCGGGTGGGCCATGAACGCGGCGATTTTCGCGCCATTGCGAGAGCGGGGCAACGAATTGCTGCCGCTGATCGCGACCATCGGTGTCTCGATCACGATGGAGAACGCGATGCTGGCATGGTTCGGCCCGGTCCCCTATGCCTTCGACTCGCCCTACAGCAATGACGTCATTCGCCTCGGGGCCACGTATATCACGGTCCAGAACGCCCTCATCATCGCGGTTTCATTGCTGACCATCGGTCTCCTCTATGCGTTCGTGAAATTCACGCTGCTCGGCAAGGCGTTGCGCGCCGTCTCGCAGGACCGCGAGACGGCTGGCCTGATGGGCATCAACCCCGACCGGGTGGTGATGCTGACCTTCGTGATCGCATCCGCACTTGCCGGCATGGCGGGAGCCCTGCTCGGCCCGGTGCTGGTGCTGACCCCATTTGCCGGGACCTCAGTGATCGTCAAGGCTTTTGCAATCGTCATTATCGGCGGCTTCGGTAATTTCGAGGGTACGATCCTGGCCGGGCTGCTGGTGGGTCTGATCGAAAGCTACACGACGCAATATCTCGGACCCGGGCTGATCGACATTGTCGTGTTCGCTCTGCTGCTGCTGACGCTTGCCGTCCGCCCGACCGGGCTGATCGCGGAGAAACGCGACGAGAATGTCTAGCTTTGAGCCCCTGCCGATATCATCTAGGCGCGTTCATCCTGCACCGGCGCTGTCGCGGCCTCTTCTATTCATCTGCGCCGCGGTGACGATTGCGGTGCTGCCGCTCCTCTTCACCGACGCTTACTGGCGGACCAATCTCATCGTTTGCGCCTTGAACGTTGCGTTGGCGGTCGGACTCGATTTTGTGCTGGGCTATGCGGGCCAGTTGAATCTCGGACAGAGTGCGTTCTACGGACTTGGTGCCTATGCGTCGACGCTCCTGGTCACCAAGCTCGGCATTCCGTTCTGGCTCGCATTGACCGGCGCGATAGCGTTGTCGTGCCTCGCCGGTACGGTGCTGGCTCTGTTCGCCGTGCGGCTGCGCGGTCATTACCTTGCGATCGCGTCTCTCGGCTTTGCGGTCATCACATATCAAATCCTGGTGAATTGGATCGGCCTGACCCAGGGGCCGCTTGGAATTTATGGAATACCGCCTCCACCGGCGCTCATCCTACCAGGCTTGCCGACGATCGATTTCCACGATCTCGCAAATCTGTTTTACCTCGTGGCCGCCTTTGCCCTGCTCAGCTATCTCCTGCTCGACCAGCTGGTCCGCTCGCCGATTGGCGAGGCGTTGATCGCCATTCGGGAAGACGAGGTCTCGGCGGCGTCGCTCGGTATCAATTGTGCGGCTTGGAAGGTCTTTGCCTTCACGGTCAGTTCCGGCATCGCCGGAGCCGCAGGGTGCTTCTACCCGAGCGTCGTCGGTACGCTGGTTCCCGATGCGTTTTTCATGACGGAGTCCTTCACAATCCTCGCCATGGTGGTGGTCGGCGGGACTGGCACGCTGGTCGGGCCGGTTTGCGGCGCCATTCTCCTGACCGTGCTTCCGGAACTGCTGCGCGGCATCGGCGAGCTCCGGCTCGTCACCTACGGCGTCGCACTCACGCTTGTTGTACTCTTCATGCCGGGCGGCATCGTGCAGGCGGCCCGGCTTGCCCCCAGCCTGCTGCCGGCCCTGCGAAAGGGTGCCCGATGACAGCGGTGAAGCCTGCTGACCCGATACTCCCTGGGCGCAGCACAGGCGTGTTGCTGCGCGCGCGCGGACTGCACAAGCGATTCGGCGGCGTGCAGGCGGTTCATGATATTTCGTTTGATATACCCGAGGGGGCGGTGTTTGCAATTATCGGGCCCAACGGCGCCGGCAAATCCACGCTGCTCAACCTGATGAGCGGCATCTACCGGCCTGATGCCGGTTCGATCCTGCTCGACGGCGTCGACCTCACGAAGCTTTCCGCGCACCGCCGTGTCCGTCATGGCATTGCGCGTACGTTCCAGAAGATCCGCCTGTTCAAGCATATTTCCGCTATCGATAACGTCATGGCTGGCTTTCACACCCGCCACGATATCCCGATCTGGCAATATCTCATCCACGGACCGGCATGGCGGCGAGACCGTGAGCGTTGCCGGGACGAAGCCGCGGGTCTGTTGGCGTCCATGGGGCTTGAGCGGCGCGCTGATCTGCTGGCGGGATCGCTGTCCTACGGCGAGCAGCGGAGGCTCGAAATTGCGCGCGCGCTCGCGACAGCACCACGCCTGCTTATGGTCGACGAACCTGCAGCCGGGCTCAACGCCGCAGAAGT
>JASHRR010001247.1 GCA_030037185.1 Xanthobacteraceae bacterium
CTGCACCGCATCCACTATCCATTCGATGACCGCGTCTCGACGTCGACCGTCGAGATTTGGCACTCGGTTCACGCGGAGTTCGAAACACGCGCTCCTATCATCAGGCAAATCATTCATGAGGTGAAGGGCGAGCCCTATCTGTTCGCGGTCTATGCGTGCACGCCACTGGTGCGCATCCCCCTCGCCGCCTTGAGGGATGGCGCCCATGTGCGCGGCGACACGATCGGCGAACTCGGATACGGCAGCACGCCGATCGACATGCTCACCTATGCCGACCCTTCCGACCGCAAGGATTATTTGCTGGTCACCAACAATATGCGCGGCGCGACGCGCATTGCGATCGCCGATCTTGACGACGCTACACCGATGCCAGTCAACGTGCCAAACAACTTCGGTCCGGCCGGCATCGCTCAATATTCGCTGCCGGTGACCGGAGCTCAGCATCTCGCGCTGGTGGATCCACAATGGGCAGTGGAAATCCGGCGCTATCCGGCAGACGCCAGCCGCCTGGACCTCCACACCCTGCCGCTGCCGTATTACTTGGACCGCGCCGACCAGGTCGTCGAAATGAACTGGCCAGGCGGGCCCGATCCGTTTGGCTACCACACCACAGCGGCCAAGCCACAATGAAGCTGCTGCTGACGGCGCTCATTCTCATCGGCACCGTGAGCTGCAGAGCGTGCTTTGCCGGCGAGGCCGGGCGGGCGAGTATCGATGGCGGCCCGGCGCTCTACTTTCACGCCGACAGCACTGATCCAGCGTTCGGCAGCGTTGATTTACGAAACCTCGCTGCCGGTGTGATCGCACAATGGAGCGGGAGCGATCCGTCGGTTGCGCAGTGGCAGTCCTGGTTTGCCGTATGGGTCGACGGAGCGGATTTACCGGCTGGCGGAATACCTCCGCCAGACGTCCTTCCGCCGGTTTTGGGCCACTATGAAATCCTGCCGGATAGGATACGTTTTTCGCCACGCTTCCCGCCCGTGCAGCGTTTGAAATATCGTGCCAGTGTGAACCTGAGGGCGCTGCTCGGCGGTCTCGTGCCCACGACGCACCTGACGATCACATTTTCACTGCCCCTGGATGACGCAATCCCCTCGACAGCCGTCGACCAGGTATTTCCATCGGGCGATGTGCTGCCGGAAAATCTGTTGCGCTTCTACCTGCATTTCACCGCGCCGATGCAGCGGGGACAAGCCCGGGATCACATCGTCCTCCTCGGGCCGCATGGGGAGCCGGTCCCGACCGCATTTTTCAATCCGCCGACGGAGCTGTGGGATCCCGATATGCGGCGGCTGACGGTCTTGCTCGATCCAGGGCGCATCAAACGCGGGGTCGGACCGAACGTCGAGCTGGGGCCGCCGCTGCGGCAAGGCTCTCAATATACCCTTGTAATCGATGCCGGCATGGTTGATGCCGTGGGACATCCTCTGCAGGAACGTTTCGCAAAGACTTTTCAGGTCGCCGCTGCGATTCGAACGGCCGTCGATCCGCGCCGGTGGGAGGTTGACCCACCGGCAAGCGGAACGCGCCAGCCTCTGAAGCTTTTATTTCCGGGGCCGCTCGATCGGGCGTTGCTATCGCGGCTTGTTCGCGTGGTTGACGCCGACCAAACGCCGCTCGCCGGCGATCTCGCGATCGACAGGAACGAGACGCGGTGGGTTTTTACACCGATATCGGACTGGGAGAACAGACCCTATCGCGTTGAGATCGACACCAGCCTGGAGGATGTGAGCGGCAACAGTATCGCGGCACCATTTGACGTCGACGCGAACAACGATTCGAAATCGCACGACCCTGCAAAGCGAGTGTTATTGCCGTTCATCCCTTGTCCGCATAAAGAACCGGCCTTCAAATGAAGCGGGCGTCTTCATCGATCGGTGGTCGCCGTCGATTTGATCACAGCGCTCGGTCGCCTCCCAAGAGGTCGTCGATTGCGCCTCCCGTGGCAAAGGCCTCTGACTGGGCGCCCCAGTGATCTTTCATGTCCGAATCCGACAACCTAGGGCCGGTTTTGACAATCGCGCCAACAGATAAGGTGCGACATTGCGCCAAACAGGCCCGTAGTGACGTGCCGACTCGTGCATTGGCTTCAGAGGCTTGCCGCGTCATTGGGGAGCAGTGGATTATGTACCCAAATCGGACGCAGTTGGCGGCGGAACATATATCCCCGGTGAACTGACGGTGATCTCCCATGACCATGCAGGGCGCATATGGGGAGCAGCTCGGACGCAGCTACCGGCTGTCTAACATGCCGGCCTTGATGACGCAGTCCATTCGGAAGACTCCGATCGCCGTAACCCGATGCAAATTTGACAAGGCGAATCATGGCCTGACCACGCCGCTCCCGCGTGAGGACGCCTTCATGGTAGTCCTGCAGCTCGGCGATTGGTGCGACCGAGATCTTTGGCTGGATGGAAAGCCGGTGACAACGAAGCCGCTGTCCGCAGGCGAGGTTGTGTTCCATGATCTCAGACGCAGCCCGTCCTTCAACTTACGCTCACCGCTGGACTCGCTGCACCTTTACCTGCCGCGCAAGACCCTCGATGCGATCGCGGACGACGCCAATTCGCCCAGGATCGAAGACCTTCGTTTCACTCCCGGGATTGGCGTCAGTGACTGGATCCTCGCGGCGCTAGGGCGCCTACTCTTGCCGGCGTTCGATCGGCCCGAGCACATCAGCCAACTTTTTATCGATCACGTCACGCTCGCGATTGGCGTCCATGTGGCGCAAACCTACGGCGGCATGAATAAAGGCAGCCGAACCCTGCGTGGTGGGCTCGCGGTCTGGCAGGAGCGGCGCGCGAAGGAGCTACTGAGCGCAAATCTTAACGGGGAGCTGTCTATAGCGTGCATTGCCGCGGAATGCGACCTCTCCAGCGCGCATTTTTCGCGTGCATTCCGCAGGTCGACCGGCCTTTCACCACATCAGTGGTTGGTGCAGCGCCGTATCGATGCCGCGAAGGTGCTGCTGCGAGATACCAAACAGTCGCTGCCGGATATCGCCTACTCGTGCGGATTTTCCGATCAGGCCCATTTCACGCGGGTGTATACGCGGCTGAATGGCATCAGCCCCGGTGCCTGGCGTCGCCAGCTTGACGATCGGATGTATCAAAATGAACAACAATTCGAGCCGTTTAGCTGATTCCACCGCGGTCGGGGGATGAGCACATTGCGGCTCTTGTTATCGAATTCGACAATTGGCAATCGATTTGAACAAAACGACGATCTTCTGATCGCACTACCAAAGTAGCCGCGCATGGGCCGCATGATATAGAAAGCCGGTGCTTCGATGAAAGATAAGGGTGCCTATGGTCAGCGGCTTGCTGATGCATTCCATGTAGAAACGGCGCCAGCGTTCGTCACCCGCAACTTGCAAAAAACCGAGATCGCGGTCACGCAGATCATATGCCGGTCACGGAACAAGCAGCTGACTGCACCGGTCGCCCGCGAGAAGGCCTTTCTCGTTGCGCTCCAGATGCACGACTGGCCAAAGCGCGTATTGTGGAGGGATGATAAAGCAGTGCGCGCGGAGCCGCTGAAGGCGGGCGCCGTGTCAATTTTTGATCTAAGGAGTACTTGGGTCGGCCAGCGCTTGTGCGCGTTCCACTCGATCTCGTTCTATCTGCCCCAACGGGCGCTTGACGCCCTTGCGGACATCGAAGGCGCGCCGCGCGTTGACTGCGTTGCCCACGATCCGGGCCTCGGTGTCGAGGACCGCACCATCGCGGCACTGGGGCGGTCCCTGCTTCCCGCTTTCGATCGGCCAGACGAAGCAAACCATCTCTTTATCGATCACATCACCATCGCCACCGCCGCGCACGTGCTGCGCACCTACGGGATCGGTCGTAAGAAGACCCCAAGACAGCCGGACGGCGGCCTTGCAGACTGGCAAGAGCGCCGTGCCAAGGAGCTGTTGATGGCCCATCTCGACGGGGGCGTCGCTGTTACCGAGCTTGCGGTGGAATGCGGCCTGTCGATTTCGGAGTTCAACCGGGCCTTCGTACAGTCGGTCGGTTCGCCCCCCTACAGGTGGCTCCTCGCGCAGCGTATAGGCAAGGCTTCGATATTGTTGCGCCGTTCCAATCTTTCGCTCGATAACATTGCGCGGGCCTGCGGCTTTTTCGACCGTCAGCACCTCACGCGGGCATTCACCCAGTCGGTCGGGGTCCCTCCGGGGGAGTGGCGGCAGGCGATGCGCCATTGATGGAACGTCGTAGCGGTGAATTTCGCTACGGCTGGCCGGCGTTGCTCGCATGCCTGGTCGGCCATGCCGTCGGGGTTCACGCTCTGCCGCCATACACGATCGGTCTCTTCGTCGCTCCGCTGCAGCAGGAGTTCGGCTGGAGTCGCACAACGATCTCTTTCGGCGTCACGATCCTGACCATTGGGACGGCGGTAAGCGCACCGATCGCCGGCGCCCTCGTGAACAGGCTGGGCGAACGGGTTCTCATAGCTCTGGGGATAGCCGGACTTGCCGGCGGCTACCTCGCGCTCTCGGCAATGGGCGGATCCGTTGCCGACTACTGGAGCATCATGGCGGCGATGGCCGCAATCGGCGTTGGTTGTTCTCCGGTCACGTTGTCCCGCATCCTGGTGTCGAGCTTCGATCGCCATCGCGGCGTTGCGCTTGGAATTACGCTTGTGGGGACTGGCCTGCCGGCGGCGTTCGCGCCCCTCGTTCTGACCCCCGTAATGGCCGTTTATGGGTGGCGTGCAGGCTATATCACCCTTTCCCTGATAATGTTGGCGTCGCTGCCGATCATCGTCGGACTTCTGACGCTGAACGCCGCTGGCGGACGCGGCTCCGATAGGCTCCGTCCGGCCGAGGCGGTGGCGCCGATCGGATTTGCGGACCTGCTTCGACAGCCGATACTGCTCCACCTTCTGGCGACATTTTTCTTCATCGCTGTGGCCGCCGGCGGAGTCGTCGTGCATTTCACTAC
>JASHRR010001248.1 GCA_030037185.1 Xanthobacteraceae bacterium
CCGATCCGTTCCCCTTTCGATTCGGATATGATCCCGCACCAGCCAAATAGCGGCGAGGCTGGCCTAACTGAGGACAGGCCCTAGTCAAATAGACTCGGCCATCGAGAAAGCGGCCCGGCGCGGCAGGACCAAGATCGCGACTGGCCGCCGGGTGCCGCCAGATTGAGACGGAGGCCGCGCCTAATCGACTACGTGGCCGAGCTGGTCGGCGCCAATACCGACAGCGAGCGGGCAATCCGCTGGCTGATCGCGCTCATGGTGCTATGCTTTGATCCGCTCGCCATTGCATTGGCCGTGGCTTGCGCGACCACCATGCGAGCCGCGGCATGAGACAGATAGGCTAGGATAAGCCCAACGAGCAAAGTGCTCCACGGACTCCGCTCGCCAAGGGCAACATAAAGCTCTCCAAATGCACCGACCGCGAAAAGAATCGGAACGATTGTCATGCTCTCCCCCTAGCGCTCGCTGAGCCGAGCAACAGAATGGCAATCAAGGCTGCCGTTCGTGTCATGCTTTCTCTCGCAAGAGTCGGACGGAACGATGATGCTATCTTGCGAAAATCGCGGCCGCGGTCTGATACCGGTCACACAAACGGTGATGAGCGGGCCGGCTCCTTCTTCTGTCCGAAACTACGACCCGATTTACCACCCAACTGGAAAAAAAATCGCCAGTACGGCAGGACGGCGCTTGTGCGCCTTGGTGCAGCAATGCCTGATTTATCGACATTTCTGCAAACGGCGCAGCTGTTCTCTTGAATAGTTGGTTCTCAAAAAGCGCACATGAGGGATCGGAGCCGGGTCGGTCGCCTCGTCCTTGTCGCCGGGATTGATAAAGCCGGTCGGCAATTGCACTTCACGGCCGTCTCTCTGCTCTGCCGACTGCTCTGCCGAACTGCCGAGGCGCTTGCTAAGCACTGCCACGCTACCCGCTCGTACCTGCAATACTGATGGGACCCGGTCGAGTTGATGGTCCCACCAGGGACAAGGCACGGCGAACTCTTGCTTTTCGAACGCGTTCGCGCAGGCGCTGCGCAACGAGGTCCTTCGTGGTCGATTTGAAGGACGACAGCTCGGTTGCATGGCCAGCAGCGTTGCACGACCTCCGTGATTGCCAGAGGCCAGCGATCATTCTCGGCGCGGAGACATGCCGGATTTATCCGGCAGAGGAAGCGCCGTCCCTTAGTTTGAGACTGGGATATAACACGAACGGCGCGATAGTCGATTTCGTCAAGATGACCGCGAACATCCAACTGACAGCGATGGCAGGCGAACTTCGCTTGGCTCCCTTGAGCGCTGCACCGAGTAGGATCTGCACAAGCTGCTCTATGGCGACACCCGCAACATCTTCGAATTGCGCGACATCTTCGAACTGACAGCCCGGGCCGTGGTGCATCGCCAATACGAGGCACAAGAGCAACGCACGAGTGTCGATTCCGCAAGAATGCCGCCCAGCCCTACGATGATCGCATGTTGCGGTTCGTGGCCGGCGAGATGGAGATTGTGTTCATCTGCAGCAAATGCCGGCCGCTCTGCTCGCCTTTCGGAAGGGCGAAGTCGATCGGCTGCTGGTCCGTGGTAAGTGGTATCTCTCCGGACCCCGAAAAAATGGCATCGAGGATGTGCTCGGCATCGATTTCGGAGTCGTCGACCTCGCCTATGATGCCGACGTTATTGCGGCGCCGACGTCGAACGTGTCGGCAGAAATTCTCCCTTCGCTGTGCCGCCCTGCAACGTCATGGCAGTAAAGGCGCCGGGCGTCGTCTGCAGAAACTTCGCCGAGTCTGCCTTTACGACAAAGGCACCCCAATTGCTGCCAACATCGGCCGGACTTCTCCGCAATGCGGCTCGGTCCGCAAGGCCAATCAGAAGACTCAACAGACGTTCTCCTGTGTCGGTTGCGGCTATACCACCGCTGCCGACTTTGTTGGTGCACGAGTATGCTGGCATCCTGTGACAAGGGTCGTGCAAGTTGTCCGCCTGTTATCGGGTGAGGGAAAAGCCGCCGGCTTTCAGCCGGCGGAGCGGTTACGTGGGCCGAGCGGCAGCTTGGAGGTGGAAGTCCTCTATCCAGCCTGATGGTGGCGAAGGATTAGCGAGCGCAACGGCGTCGCCGTGAGGCGGGGTCTGAAAGAGGCGTCGAGCAAAACCTGATGGACAAGAACCGGATAACGATGCCTACCCGGCCGGAGGAGCGAGCCACCGATCGCAAAGTCCGCTGCCATCAGGGGCCGGGGTGGTAAATCCGGCAGGCGTGCAGCCGCAATCACGGCGGAGAAGTCGGCAGACGGCATAGGAGTGGAGCGACCTGCCGAAGGCCCGAACGGCGGAAGCGGCCAGTAGAGCGGCGATCGCGCACGGGCGGATGCGGCAGAAGAATCAGCTAACGCTGAACTTGGGAGCCTGAGCGGCGGGTGGGAGCCCGCAACGCCGCCATCCAAGAGTCCGAAATCCGCGCAGCGAAGCCTGCCTTGAACGCCCGCAGGGCCGTCGACGGAAGCTGTTGTCGAACCCAGCTGACGAGGGTGCTGCGTTAAGTGCAACAGCCAAGCTCACGCCCTACCTGGAGGTGGCCGGCGATCCGGGCTCAACTGCTTGAGGGCAGCTACCGGCCGCAGCCGGTGCGGCCGCGTCGAGCTACCGAAGGCATCGGGCGGCAAACGCGCGCTCGGCATTCCAACGGCTCGATCGCTTCATCCAGCAGGCGGCGATGCTGCGAGCGGTGCGGGACCTTCTCCGAGGCAAGCTTCGGCTTCCGGCCGGGGCACTCGGCGCATCAGGCTAGCACGGGCGCAAGAGCTGATCGATCCGGCCACGGGATCGTGGGGAACCTTGATTTGGAACCGCGGATTTCTCACCGGGCTGCAACATCTATGTGAGCAGCCAGTGGCCGGCGAGCGGGTGATGGCCGGCATTCCGCGCCAAACGCCTCAAAGCTCGACGTCAACAAGGCCAAGGGCGCAGTCGCACCGCCACCAGCGCGAAAGAGCGCGTATTCCCGGCTTCTGCGAGACTCCCTCGGTGTCGAGCGAGCTTGAACAGTGGACCCCAGGCGGCTGCTGCGCGCCATCACCGCGGAACTGACCGGCCGCGGAGTAGGTGGCGAGGACGGCCGGCAGCCCCCATGGCGGCTCAGTAATAGCCCTGCGATTGCCTTCCCCAATGTCGCCTTCGTCGCGCGCGCTCGGTCTGGCTTGCTCCCGCAAACCGAATAATCCGCCGAACGCCGGATAGAAAACCCGCACGTACGGTGGTGTGGAGGGGCGACGCCGTGCCTATCCCGATTTCGTGCTGATTCGGCTTCTCCACATCTCCCACGGGCGCTGGAAATTGGTGTCCCGCCGGCCGGTGATCAACTCGCACTCCTCTGGCGCCAGGAAATTGATTGGCCCGCCAATGGCGATCGCCTGCGCCTGCAGTCTGGCGTTGACCTCCGTATAAACGGCGCGATAGACCGCCGCCATGAGGCTTGGGCCGACGCAGACATTACCGTGCCCACGCATGAGCGCTACCTCGCTTACGCCCAAAGTGCGAGCCAGTGCGGCGCCGTGCTTGGCGTTGCGGATCAAGAGATCGGTCATGCCGTCGCAGTCGCGGATCTCGAAGTTCGGAACCTCGTGCTTGAGGAATGCCGACATGTGGCAGATCGGCTGCAGCTTGACGGCGGTGACCCCGAACGGGATGACCGCCGGCGAGTGGCTGTGGACAACGGCATTGACATCCGGGCGCGACTTGTAGATCTCGCCGTGGATGTACCGCTCGATGTACATGAGCCGGCCCTGCTGATCGACCGGGTTCGAATCGAGGTCGTACTCCATGATGTCGCCGGCCGTGATGAGGGCCGGCGACCTTGAGCGGGACAGGAAATAGCGGTCTGCAGCCCCGCGGTGGCGCATGCTCACATGGCCGTAGCCGTCGAGCACGCCCTGATCGGCAAGGATGCGGTTGGCGGCGACAAGATCATCGATTTCGGCGGGGTCGACCGGACCGCCGGATCGCGGCACGACTGGGGAACTTTTGTCCTGCATGTGCGTTTTACTGGCTTTGGGGTGAGCGGGGGTTCAAAAAATAACGAATTCCAGCGCCGCCGCCAAATCCGGCCTGTGGCCCACCGACAGCGTAAAGGTATGGGCTAGAGCGTTCCAAGTTGATAAATCCTTGATTCGCAGCTGTCCTCGGGCGGCTAGAACATAAGTTTGCCCCACCCACCCTCCCCACGCGGGGGGCCTTACGGGCGAACGCGAAGGGACAGAAAACATGCTGGAAGTCGATGCGGCAATGGGAACCTTAACCGTTCCGATTTGGGCGGCGGGCGCGATGTCTGCCATCTTTCTGGCGCTTGCAATATTGGCGATCGGGCGTGCGGGAGTGACTGCGTCGATAGACGTGCTGTTTCGGGTTGCGATTGTGGCGATCGCGGTTTCCGCCGGCTGGGTCTACATTCAGCGCACGGAGCGGCAGGAATATGCCGCCGAGATGCGGTCATTGGATGAGCGTTCGGCGGCTTTATTGGCGCGTGCGGTTGCGCCCGGCTCGGCATTGTCCTGCCTTGACGAGATTGCCGGCGAGACGGTCGAGGCCGCGTGCGAGAAGGCCGTCTTCGCGAGCGCCGAGACGGTCGCAGCTGCAGTGAGCTACGTGGCCGCCAAACTGGCCGTGCTGGCCGAACACAGCGAGCAGGCACGGCGTGCCGATCCGGCCGAATCTTCGCCGCTGCTCGCCGCCCTCGATACGGACCGCTTCGGCATCGTTGCGCATGTGCTCGCCCAGCATCATGGTTGTACGCCGGAAAAATGCGATGCCCTGAGCTGGTTTGACGATCCCAGCCGGGTGCTCGCCAACTTGCGCGATCACACTTTTGACGAGCAGGTGGCAAAATTTGCAGCGTCTTGGGGCGGCCCGCCGCGCGCCGCAATGGAGGGCGCCGCGGCGGCCGATCCGCCCGGTCTTGGCCTCTCGCAGCGTTATGAATTCCCCTCGTCCCAATCGATTCCGCCGGTCAATATCATGGTACCGGAGCATGGCGCGCCAAGCGGGCAAACGGGCGACGGCAACACCCGCCCTGGCACTACTCCGGTACCTCCACGACGCCCGACGCAAGCACGCGCGCCCGCGGCAACCGTCGGCTCGCGCCCGTCAAATCCGCATCCGGCAGCGCCCGTTGCGGTCGGTGAGGCGCCGACCGACGGCGCCGCAACACGTGCCTCCAGCTCGGGACAGCCTCAATAAGTAAAAGGCCCCAGGCCTGGATTCACTCGGGTGCAGGCGTAGCCTTCCATGGGGCCGGCCAAAGGCCGATGATAAGCGCAGCGAATTTAAGGGGCCCGGTCCCTGATGGCGGCGCGTTTTCCGGGTTTCGGTGACGCTCAGCCCAGCGAGGCGGCCCACTTTCGTCTTCCCCTGAAAAATCTCCGCCGGCGTATATTCTTGGTCGGCCGGATGCTATCGCATATCCATGTTCTCATCGGTGCTGATCGCCAATCGCGGCGAGATTGCGGTTCGTATTGCGCGTACGGCGGCACGGCTCGGCCTGCGCACGATCGCGGTCTATTCGGAGGCTGATAGTGGTGCGCTCCATACCAGGGTTTGCGATGAGGCCGTCCTGATCGGGCCCGCGCCGCCGCAAGAAAGCTACCTCGCCATCGACAGGCTGGTCGAGGCAGCGCGTCGCACGGGCGCTCAATGCGTGCATCCTGGCTATGGTTTTCTTTCAGAGAATGCGCAGTTTGCCGATGCCTGCGCCAAGGCCGGCGTGGTGTTCGTAGGTCCGCCGCCGGCGGCAATCCGTGCCATGGCCCTGAAGGACCATGCCAAGGCGCTGATGGAACGGGCGGACGTGCCGGTGGTTCCGGGTTATCACGGCGGTCAGCAGACGCCGGCTTTTCTCAAGCGGAAGGCCTACGAGATCGGCTATCCGGTTTTCATCAAGGCGGTGGCCGGAGGCGGCGGACGCGGCATGCGCCGTGTCGACAAACATGCGGAATTCGAGGAGGCGCTCGCCGCCGCCCAGCGCGAGGCGATGGCAGCGTTCGGCGATGCGCGGGTGCTGATCGAGAAATACGTCGAGGCGCCGCGCCATATCGAGATCCAGGTGTTCGCGGATCACAAGGGCAACGCAATCCACCTGGGCGAGCGTGACTGTTCGCTGCAACGACGCCATCAAAAGGTGATGGAGGAAGCGCCGGCGCCTGGAATGACGGCGGCTCTGCGCACCGAGATGGGCGCGGCCGCGGTCGCCGCCGCGCGGGCGGTCGGCTATGTGGGTGCCGGCACCGTAGAGTTCATCGCTGACGGTTCTGCAGGGCTGCGCTCGGGCGGCTTCTGGTTCATGGAAATGAACACCCGCCTTCAGGTCGAGCATCCGGTCACCGAAGCACTCACCGGCCTCGATCTCGTCGAATGGCAGCTGCGCATCGCGGCGGGTGAAGAACTTCCGTTGCGGCAATCCGGTGTTTCGCTTGCCGGCCATGCGATCGAGGCGCGAATCTATGCGGAAGATCCCGGGCGGCACTTTCTGCCGTCATCCGGCCGGATCACCGTGTTTGAGCCGCCGGCCGGCGAAGGAATCCGGATCGATACCGGCTTTGCATCAGGCTATACTGTGCCGCCGGACTACGATCCGATGATCGCGAAAATCATCGCGCAGGCGCCGACACGCACGGAGGCGCTCGCTCGCCTTGCGGCAGCCCTTCGCGACCTCATCGTGGTCGGCCCGCGGGTCAATGCGCCGTTTCTCACGATGCTCGCCGAGCACCCGCAATTTCGCGCCGGTCGTTTCGATACCGGGTTTATTGAACGTCATCTCGCTGAGCTTCTGAACACCGATCCGTACCGGGAAGCCCTGGCGATCGCCGACGCCGTCGCGCTTCTCGTCGATCGCGAGCGCAGGCGCATCGCTGACCGCGAGGCGGCGCGGAAACCGCCGTCGCATGCGGGGTGGCAGGACCCGTGGTCGGCGGACGATGGCTTCGCGCTCGGTCCGGCCCGCATGATCGCGCTGGCTATTCTGGTGGATGGCGCAGCACGGCAGGCAATGGTCACCTGGGGGGCAGAAGGCGCCCAAGTCACGGTAGGCGGCGTGACGGCTTCCTCCTCCGGTGCCGCCCTGGCACTTCCTGCCGGCGGAGGCAGACAGAGCGCGCCGGCGCGCGGCCGCCTGTTCGCAGTTGCGGACGGCGCGGTTGTCGTTGCGGGCGGTCGTCAAATTCACGTGGCATTGCAGGGCCTCGACGCCCTCAGCGACCACGACTTTGGCGGCGACGGCGTAGTGCGCGCGCCGATGAACGGCAAGATCATCGCCACCTTCGCGGAGCCGGGTCAGCGCGTGAAGAAGGGCGCCCGCATCGCTCTTATGGAGGCCATGAAAATGGAGCACAGCCTGACCGCGCCGATCGACGGCATCGTCAGGGAAGTAACGGTCGCTGCCGGCGCCCAGGCGACCGAAGGCACCGTGCTCGCGCGCATTGAGGCCGACGAGGGCAAGGCTTGATGTCCAACAGGAATCTGATCGTACCAAACCACCTTTGGGCGTCGCCGGGCTTGTCGCGGCCACGGTCATTCTCCCACTGATCTTCAAAGCTCGGCGTTGCCCGGGACAAGCGAATTTGATTCAAAAGAGCAAACCCTCTCTTGGGCTTCGGAGCAGCCATATGCCCGTCACCCGCCGCAGGTGCCTGACCACAGCTTGCGCAACGGCGAGCCTTCCGGCGCTGCTGGGACCTCCCTACCCTTCTCCGCGCGCAGCGGAGGGTCGGGGGGCGGGCGATACCAAGGTGGTGCTGCTGGGCACCAACGGCGGCCCCCGGGTCGGCAAGGGTCGCGCCAATCCGTCCAATCTGGTGACCGCGGCCGGCCGCTCCTACGTCATCGATTGCGGCTATGGCGTCACCCGCCAACTCCTCGAGGCGGGCGTTCAAGCCCACGAGGTGCGCACCATTCTCATCACCCACTGCCATTCAGATCACATGCTGGAACTCGGTCCGTTGATTTACAACGCCTGGGCGAGCGGGCTGCGCGAGCCGATCGAGGTGTGGGGACCGACGCCGGTCGGCAAGATCGTGTCGAGCTTTCTCGATTCGGTCGGCTTCGACATCGACATTCGCATGGCAGATGAGGGGCGGCCTGATCTGCGCAAGCTCGTAGCCGTGCATGAATTCGAGGCGCCGCCCTCACCGTTCCTTCCCCCAGAGGCGGGGCAGGCAAAATTGATTTACCCTCCGGCTGCGGGGAGCGCGGGAGCCGCCGCGACAATGTTCGAGCGCGAGGGCGTTAAGGTCAGTGCTGCCCGGGTGCGTCATCCGCCGATCAGCCATGCCTACGCCTACCGGTTCGACGCGTCAGACCGCGCAATCGTATTGTCGGGCGATACGACCTATTCGCCGGAGCTTATTGCGCTTGCCAAAGGGGCGGGCGTGCTCGTCCACGAAGTGATGCACCTTGGTGGGCTCGACCGCCTGCTGTCGCGCGTGCCTAACGCGCCGAGCCTGCGCGCGCATCTGATCGACAGCCATATGACGACCGAGCAGTTAGGCGCGTCGCGGCTGAGGCGCGCGCCAAGAAACTGGTGCTCAGCCACCTCGTGCCTGGCGATGACCCCTCCATCACGGACGCTATGTGGATTGAAGACGTGCGAAAGAATTTCTCCGGCGAGATCGTGTTTGGCCGCGATCTCATGATGATCTGAAACATGCTGCATCTCATCAAACTTTGCGTCGGCTGCGATTCCATCCGCGACCTTGAGAACTGGATTAAGGAGAGGCGCAAGGGCAAGGCCGGAGTGCGCAGGCGCGAGCGCAACCACACCACCCGCATGGCGCCTAAGCGCGCGGCGGAGATCCTCGACGGCGGCTCGCTTTATTGGGTGATTCGCGGCCAGATCATGTGCCGCGAGCGGATCCTCGACCTCCGCCCATTCGTCGACAAGGGCGGCATCGGCCGCTGCCACATCGTGCTTGATTGCAAGCCGGTGCCGGTCGAGCCGCGGCCCTACCGTGCGTTCCAGGGCTGGCGCTACCTCGCCCCGGGCGATGCGCCGCGCGACCTTGACCGCGCCGCGCCAGGCGCCCGCGACATGCCGGAAGATTTGCGGCGCGAGCTGCGCAGCCTGGGCTTGCTGTAACGGGCGATGAGCCGCGCGGCTATCCGATCGCCAGCACCACATCAAACCGTGCCTGCAGCGCATCATCCATGGTGACGACCTGCATCACGAGTTCGCGATGAAAGAATTCGTCAGTGCGATTTTTCGGCTCATCCGGAAAATAGAACTGCGTCGTCAGCACCGGCCGACGCGGTGCCTGGACCTTGACGTGATAGTGGCGGGTCCGCCCGGGATAGAGGCCGGGCATGATGGTGCGGAAGGCGTAGCGGCCCTGGGCGTCGGTGAAGACGTGACCGCGCAGGCGGAAGCCCTTGTTATCGTATTCGCCGGCATCATTCGCATGCCACAGATCGACAAGCGCATTCGCCACAGGTCGGCATGAGCGCGTCAGCACCAAGCCCGAAAGCTCGACCAGGCGGCCCGGGATGCCGGCTTCGCGCAGATTGCTGCGCCGGGGCGACTTGGGCTTGAAGAACGGCCCCTCGGTCTCGGGCAGGGTTGGCTCATCGCCGTCATGGCATGCCGGCGTCGGCGCCAGGTCCTGCGCGGCGGCATCACCCGCCGACAGCACCAGACTCGCGCATGCGCCCGTCACGATGATGTGACGGCGAGAAGGGAAGCGGTGATGATTCATGGTTGCCTCCTTGCGGGCATGTAAGGTCGCCACGGCTGAGCCATCCGGCCTTGCGCCGGTTGTTACCGACTTCGCGAAACCCGGATCGTTTATCGGGATTTCGCTGCCCTCGATCCGCGGCGACATGGCGCGACCACCTGAAAGATCTCAGCGCGGGTGCTCCAGCCGGAACGTTAGTTCGGCTGGAGGGGAAGCGCGCGCCGCCGCCCGTAGCCGACCGTAGCAGGCGACATTGTTTCCAGTTGATGTCATTCGACCCGACCTTGAAAGAGCCTCTGGCTCCGGCCGACCCACCTTTACGCGCCGCTGCACACACCATGTCGACGGTCAGACAGCCGTGGACGGGGCGAGATGCCGGCGCGGAAACCCGTACCGATCGAGATTGGTACGGCAATAATCGCCGCCTTTGCCTTAATTCTAGCGTCGGTATCCGCCACCCGACGAGTCCGGCTGCTTACCCTTATCGGGAACGAATACCGACAACTTCAGCTCCTGAACTTTGGCCTCACGGCCCTGGCGACGCTGCCCTTGCGGGCAATCCCTCGTCAATGTTGCAGACCGGCGTTTGAGCAAGACCCGTTTCGCGCCTACCCGTTCTGCTGCCTTGGGGGCGTAGTCCCAAACTAAAACTGGTAACCCTCGGCTCCCCTAGGGGGCCTGAAAGCCCCCTCCTGAACGGCTTTAGCCGTTAGGAGGGGAGGGGTTGCGTCACACGACCAAGTCCTCCACCGCGCCATCCTTGCCGCGACCCTGGACCCGATATTGCCCGACCTTCTCCATCAGCGGCGCGTCGGAGACCGAGTAGAGCACGGCATCCTGGCGTGAGGTATTGATGTGGCGTCGCCACAGGAAATTCGGCACGACGAAGATGTCGTTGCGCTGCCAGTCGAAGCGGCGGCCGGCAATCTCGGTCGCACCGGCGCCTTCCATCACCACGTACATGGTGCTCGCCGTCTCGCGCTTGAGGCGGGTTTCCTCGCCTCCCCGCAGCAATTGAGCCGCATAGGCCAGCGTCGGGAACACGGGCTGCCCGTTCACCGGGTTGACAAAGGCGAGCGTGATGCCCTCGTAAGGGTCGCCCGCCTCCCCGGCAAGGCTGGCAAGCGAGGCGCGGATGTCGTCGCCGCGATAGTGGATCATCGGCGTCGCATGGCGCGACATTCCGCGCTGGTGCGACCCGAATCCAGGTAGCAGGCCGCCGGCGCCGTAAAGCTTCCGCGAATAGCCATCCGCACGCGTCGTCGCCTGGGCGCGGCCGTTGCCGGCGCGTTCGCCGTGAAATTCGTCGTCGAGCCACACGCAGTCGAGGAACTCCATCAGCGGAAAATCCAAGACGTCGATCCACACCACCGGCGTCGCGCCATCGTTGCCGTGGTCGTGCCAGGTGCCATGGGGCGTGAGGATGAGATCGCCGCGCTTGGCCTGGCAGCGCTCTCCCTCGACGACCGTGTAGCCGCCGTTTTCGGACAGGATGGTCCGGCTCGCATTGGGCGTATGGACGTGGACCGGCGCCACGTCGCCCGGATTGTAGATCGAAACGGCGCAGCGGATCGTGTTAGTGACCTGCAGCCGGCCGCCTAATCCCGGGTTGGTGAGCAGGAACTGCTGGCGCTCTGCAAACTCGATCGGCGGTACGTCGCAATTGCGGGCGATCTGGCCAATACGATCGAGATAAGGACCGATCTCGCTCCATCGCCAGCGGTGCGGCGCGGCCTTGATCTGGTTGGCGCCGACGCGGCCCGCCGCGACCTTGCCGCCGGCCTCAATCCCGGCATCGCGAAACCACGGCCGCTGCGCCGGCGCGTTCGCCTGGGTCCGCAGCCAGATGCTGAACTTGCCGGCTTCAGCGTTGAGTTCCTCCATCGCCTCGCGCGCGTTGACGCGCGCCTGTGGAGCAGGGGATGGCTTTGCAAGCATGGACAAGGGCTTTCCTCCCTGGGTGCTTTTCCCTCCCCGGCGTGCGGGGGGAGGGAGGGGCTCTTGCGGCGAGTCGGTGCCGTGGAGCCTGACCCTCCCCCGCAGGCGGGGGAGGGGGACGGGCTCGCACTTTGCGCCGATTTGGCGGAAATTCAACAGGTGCTATGGTGATGGCACAATTGCGCCACCACAAGGAGCAGACGATGATCATCCGTAGCCAGGAAGAGGTGACGCCGGCCGTGCTGAGCGAGATCGCCCGCGCCCCTGACCCTCGCTTCCGCGAGATCATGTCGTCGCTGGTGCGCCACCTCCATGACTTTGTCCGCGAGGTGAAGCTGACCGAGGCGGAATTCCAGGCCGCCGCAAACTACATCATAGCGATCGGCCACAAATCCAACGAGACCCACAACGAAGCGGTCCTGATGGCTGGTGCGCTCGGCGTCTCGACCCTTGTCTGCCTCCTCAACAACGGCAACAACGGCGCAACCGAGACCACCGCAAATCTGCTCGGCCCGTTCTGGCGGGCGGATTCTCCGCCGACCCCGAACGGCGCTTCGATCGTGCGTTCGCCGACGCCGGGCGAGCCGATTTTTGTCAATGCCTGGATCAAGGACCAGCAGGGCAGGGCGGTGGCGGGCGCCGAGGTCGACGTCTGGCATTCCTCGACCGAAGGCTATTACGAGAACCAGGATCCGGTGCAGGCCGACATGAACCTGCGCGGAAAGTTCACCTCCGGTGCCGACGGCCACATCGCGTTCCGCAGCATCAAGCCGGCCGGCTATCCGATTCCGGTGGACGGGCCGGTGGGCGATCTCTTGCGCGCCCAGCGCCGCGCCAACATGCGGCCGGCACATCTGCATTTCCTGATCTACAAGCCGGGATTCAAAACCCACATTTCGCAGGTCTATACCGACGATGATCCGCATCTGGAGACGGACTCCCAGTTCGGCGTGACACGCGCCCTGATCGGGCACTACGTTCGCCACGACAACGGGCCGGCGCCGGCGGCGGATGTCACCGGCCCATGGTATTCGCTCGATTACACGTTTGCCATCGAGCCGGGTACCGCCAAATGGCCGCGCCCGCCCATCAGCGGCAAAGCGCGCGGCGAGCGGCCCGCGATCGAGCGATTGAAACGGGCGTGAGGGAGGATGGGGGGTGCGCGCCCGGGTGAGGCGAAGCCATCGCCGCCGCCATGGCGGACTACGCTACCGCTAAGCCGCCCTGCGCGTTAACGTGTGATCACGCGAATGCGCATGATCACACAGGCAAGTGTGGAGAAAAGCATGTTGCAAGCATCACTATTGCCCAGGTCAAGCGCTGTCGCCGGATTGGCGCTCGCTTTATCTGTGTGCGCCGCCGCGGCCCAGCAGCCGCTCAAGATCGGGCTCATCCAGTCGATGACCGGGGCCTTCAACACCGTGGGCAGGGCCGCGGTGAACGGCGCGCGCCTTTACATCCAGCAGCACGGCGATACCGTCGCGGGCCGCAAGATCCAGCTCATCGTCAAGGACGACGCCACATCGCCCGAGGCGGCAAAGCGGTTGGCGCAGGAGCTCATTGTCAATGACAAGGTCGAGATCATCGGCGCCGGCATCACGCCGTCCGCGCTCACCATCGCGCCGCTGGTGACCGAGGCCAAAATCGCGACCGTGGTCATGGTGTCGGGAGCCTCGATCACGGTCGATCGCTCGCCCTACATGGTCCGCACGAGCTTCACGCTCGGTCAATCTTCCCTGGTGATTGCCGACTGGGCCATCCACAACGGCGCCAAGAAAATTGTCACTATCGTCAACGACTGGGCGCCGGGCCTGGAGGCCGAAGGGGCGTTCAAGGACCGCATCTTAAAAGGCGGAGTCCAGATCCTCGAATCGATGCGAGTGCCGCTCGCCAACCCGGATTTTGCGCCGTTCCTCCAGCGCGCGCGCGATCTTAATCCCGACACCCTATTCGCCTATTTCCCAGGCAACCAGTCGGGCATCTTCGCCAAACAGTTCGTTGAACGCGGCATGGATAAATCGGGCATCCGGCTGATTGGTCCGGGTGACCTCACCGACGACGATGAATTGCCCGGCATGACCGATGCCATGCTCGGCATCATTACGGCGCTGCATTACTCCGCATTGCACGACTCGGCCCTGAACAAGGCTTACGTCAAGGATTTCGAGGCCGCCTATAACAAGCGCCCGAACTTCGTCTCGCTCGGCGGCTACGACGGGATGCATCTCATCTACGAGGCGCTCAAGAAGACCGGCGGCAAGACCGACGGCGAGGCCATGCTGGCAGCCATGAAGGGCATGAAATGGGAAAGCCCGCGCGGGCCAATGTCGATCGACCCGGAGACGCGCGACGTGGTGCACAACGAATATATCCGCAGGGTCGAGAAGGTGAACGGGCAGCTCTATAATGTGGAATTATCGACCGTCGAAGCCGTGAAGGATCCGGTGAGGGGAGCGAAGAAGTAGCGCACGCCAGCCCTTCACGGCTGCGATGATCGATCCGCCGCGCCCGTAGCGATAAGATTCGGCACTGCAGCCCGAAACGCCCCGGCAAGCCGTAACAGGCTGGTTGGCGGGTGCACTGTTTTTTTCTGGTGTGCTGCGAGGGGTGCACATATCGCGCTCGTCGTCGCTCTTTCCGGCGACGTGCCAGGCGCTCGGGCAATGTGCGCTTCGATCCTGCCAGCGCTCGGATTACGCCGTCGAGGCCGAGACGTCCATGGGGGCAGCAGGAAGCGCGAGCGCATGTGCCGCGTTGCTCGGTGGGACCACAGGAAGGACGCGCACGAGAGGTTACCATCGCGTGATATGAGACCACGCGCACAAGCGCCTACCGCGCGCCGTCCCGCAGATAAGCATCGCGGACAACCCTGGTTCGAGCATCAAAAGTCCAGAAAAGCTGAAAAACGCGTTCGCTACACTGCTCCACCTTTCAATCCTTGCTCGCCAAAGCGTGCCTCACAGCATTGGGATCCGGGGCGAGCATCACCTCGCGGATAGCTTGTCCACTTTGGCGCGGCGCGCCGGAGGCCTTGGTGGCGACGTCGCACGCGCCTAAATCGCCGCGTGAGTGCCGCAGTGCTTTCGACCCCGGCAGCTCGCGCACGGCTTGGCCGTGATCGAATAACCCCGCAACACGCGTATGAGCCCGCACGCCTGGAGAGATGCGGTTTGTGCCAGCGCCAAAGCCGAGTGCCGGCGACGTCGCTGGTCCGGCAATCGCCACCGTGGTCCACTCACCGATGATCCATCATCATTGGGGCACCTGCTGCGTCGTTGCCGCACAATTTCGAGTGCCGGCTAACTGAACGGGTGCCTGACCACCGGTTCACTCCTCACGCGGGTCAAAAAATGCTGTTGGGGTCCGGCGCATAGCCGGCGAATGGCGCACATTCAACGAAGCCTGAGTCGGCGGTAGAGTGCAACTGCAGGCCAGAAGTAATCGCACGAGCCCGTCTCAAGGCTCAGGCGCGATATTCCGCATCGCGCAAAGGCGATGACGTGCAGCACGGCGCTTTAGAAGCCGATATCGGGCGACCGCAACTGCTGAAGGTCCAACGCATGGGCCGTGCCGGGTGCAGTTTGTGCCGCGCGGCGGCAAGATGTGAACCAGATCGATGACTCAGCGAGTCCCTTAAGTTGCCGGGAGCGATCTGCATGATTCCGGAGATGCGCTAAGCCCAAAGCCCTCGCACCAGCCTCGGCAGATTGATGAGGTCTATGAGAGCGGAAGCCACATACGTGTAGGCGGCCGCCGACAGGACATGCCGGGCGGCGCCCATTTCCTCTTCGGGGATGAATTTCCCGTGTTTGAGCACGACCATCGCGCGATTGAAGCTGGCGTCGAACTCGACCGGCAGCGTGATGGCATGCATGACCACGGCCGACAGATTCATCAGCATCGCGGCGGCGACGCCAATGAGGAGCCCGCCGGGGTTGCGCGCAAGGGCCGCAAGCGCCGGCGAGGCGACGACGAGCGCCGCCCCGACTTTGTGGATGAAGTCCGCCAACCCGGCAATCCGGGTGCGGGTCTGCAACGGGGCGTAGCCAGTCGCGTCCTGCATGGCGTGGCGGACTTCATGGGCTGCTATCACGATCGCAGTCAACGATCGCCCGAAATAATGCTCGGTCTTGAGGCGAACGGACTTGGCGAGGGGATGATAGTGGTCGCCCAGCGCGGTTTCCTCGACCCTCACTGAGGTAAGCTTCATGCCGTCAAGCAGCAGGCGGGCGAACTCCCCGCCGGTCCAGGGTATAGCCGGGCGCTGCGAGCCGTGCCGCTTCATCACGCTCGTGATCCATAGCTGCGGCGCAACGATGAGCGCGAGGAGCAGAAGGGCCGCTGGAATGGCGAGGATCATCTCGGACCGTCCGGCAGGCATGCGTTTTTGTCGGCACTCACGCCGTCATATTATCGATCAAGCGCGTTTTGCCAAGGCGCGCGGCGACGAGGAGACGCAGCGGGCCGGCTTCAACCGTCTCTACGCGTTGCAGCGTTTCGGCGTGGCGCGCTTCGAAATAATCGACCGCGAATCCCGCCGCTTCGATCGCAAGCCATCCCTCGCTCATCACCTGCGCGATGGGCTCGCGCGCAGCGATCCGCGCTGCGCTCCTTCTGAGGGTGCGGTAGAGCACCGGCGCGGCGGTGCGTTCGCTCGGGGAGAGATAGACGTTGCGCGACGACAGGGCGAGGCCATCCGTCTCCCGCACGGTCGGCACGCCGATGACGCGGACCTTGAGATCAAGGTCGGCGGCCATGCGAATCACGGTCCTGAGCTGCTGATAGTCCTTCTCGCCGAACACGGCGAAGTCCGGCCGGCATTGCGCGAACAGCTTCGCCACGACGGTGGCGACGCCGCCGAAGAAATGCGGCCGGAACCGGTCTTCGAGATCGACGGTTGCCGGCCCCTTGACGTTGACGCTGGTCGCAAAACCTTCCGGGTACATCACCTCGCGCGGCGGCGCCCACACAAGGTCCACCTGTTCGCGCTGCAGGGCAGCAATATCAGCGTCGAAGGATCGCGGATAGCTGGCGAAGTCCTCGGTCGGTGCGAATTGCGCCGGATTGACAAAGATCGAAACCGCCACGCGGTCCGCGCGGCGGCGCGCCTGGCGGACCAGCGCGAGATGTCCGGCGTGCAGCGCTCCCATCGTCGGCACCAGCGCCAGCGTTTCGCCGGCATTGCGGTAGGTGCCGATCGTTCGGTCGAGTGCTTTCACGGTCCTGACAACAAGGGGGCCGCGCGCCATTCCATCCTCTCACCTTGTGTCCTTGCCGAGCCGAACCTATCGCGCGTTCCGCTCAAACTGAACCAATTATTGGATGGCCGGACTTGCTCTGACTTGTTCCGGTCATCCACGCCATTGTTCGCTGAGCCGCCGCTCGCACCGGCAAGTGTTTGTAGCCGACCTGCTTCATCGCACGAGGTCAATGCGGGTTCGGCGGCCGCCCCGGCGATTGCGCCCCCACGATTGCGGCAGCAGCGCCGCGGCGAGGTGGGGGCAAGGAATGTTTACGCAGTCGGCGGCCGGGACGCAAAAGCGCCTGCCATTGGTCTCTCGTTCCTGGGACGACAGCGCCTCTCCACAGCCAATTGCGAACCGAGCACGCTCTCACAAGCGCCAGCCCGTCCGGGGCGTAGAGCACGTCTTGGAGCAACCGGGCGAATCCAGCCTACACTTTTTGGACTCGGCGAATATCGCGAATTGTACCGATTGCCGTTGGGCATAATAGGATGCTAACAGCACACCGCACGCCATGAAATAACACTCAATACGATGAGTATTCGCCAAGACGCGACGCGCCAACTGGCGCAAGATGTCGGGCTACACGAAGCTAGGTTGGCGAAGGCTTCATCTGATGCTCGACGCTCGGTTGCGGGAGCGCATGCTTCGTCCGGAGCTGCCAGTGGCGCCGATCAGGAGGGGACGCGTTCTTCGCTGCGAACCTGCGGATCGATCTGCCTTCGATCATTGCACCGACCGCGCCGACCCAACGGGCTTGTGCCTCCTCGGCCATGATGATGCTCCGTCTTGAGCGAGGTCGTCGAAATGCTCTCGATCTTGTCCGGATTGGCGGCATTGCGACCTCGCTGGCGGGACCGCACTGATCAACCAGGCCGCCGAGCCGGCGGCCATCCGTTCGCGCGGTTGCCGTCCGAACCGCCGACACCGCAATCGGAATGGTTGCGAGCCACGGCCGAGGCCATTCTGCAGTTGGACAGGCTCCCGAGCGCTTCGCGAAAGCCGCGGCTGGCCAGCGCGTCGGTGGGGGCGAAGAACGGCGCGGACGCTCTCGGCGCACCAGCGGGACCATAGACAGAAAGACCCCCGGCATTTCAGGGGTCCGCGATTCCGTTTTGGGAGTGCGACATCAGTCGTTGCGCCGAGGCCGAACGCGTCGGCCCCATTGACGGCGGCGGGAATCTACGGCCGAAGCTAATAGGACTGGCTGGACAGGTCTCATAATACCATCATCGTCAACTTGGCGACAGATCCCTATTGAGGATATTTATCTTTTAGATAAAATGTTGACGTCACATTAATACAGAGCAGTATCGGCCAATAGGCGTTGGGGAGACGAATCTTATTCTCTGTCAGTGTTGTATAATAATCATAGATTTGAGAATATTGTAGGAAAATCAAAGAATTAATGATGGTTGCGACATCCAAGACGTCTTTCGTTCCGATATCGTATTGTTCGAGTCTGATCGTCAAAATTGTACGATCTCACCCTTTATAGTCGAAATTAAGCTATCTTATGAACATATTTGCCATCTACAGTAATTAAGATTTAATTACTTATTGATTATCATCAGAATGATTGCATCCAACCGGGTCGCCGTGCGCAGGTTGCAAGCTCATGGCAGGGCCGGTGGAAGGAGGAAACGGAAGCGCGCCCCCCGCCCGAGCCTTGGGTAGCGGGGGGCTGGAAACCTGGGGGACGCGGGAAAATGGCTTCAAAAATAGAATGTCCAAGGTGTGGCCGACTCAGTGCCAGTTTCATTCAGGGTGTGTGTCGGGCTTGCTATATGCGCGACTACCATCAAAGGCGTTCTGCTGCGGCCGTCACACAATGTCCAAAGTGCGGCCTAGCCAGCGCCAATTTCGTTCACGGTGTGTGTCGGGCTTGCTATATGCGCGACTACCATCAAAGGCGTTTCGCTGCGGCCGTTAAAGATAAGCAAGGGGTGTTCGAAACCTCCACGCTTATCCGCAACAGTGAGGGCCAACAGCTTTGCATCGAATGCAAAGCGCCGAACGTATACGCGCGCGGCCTTTGCCACAACTGTTATATGC
>JASHRR010001249.1 GCA_030037185.1 Xanthobacteraceae bacterium
CGATTCGGATATGATCCCGCACCAGCCAAATAGCGGCGAGGCTGGCCTAACTGAGGACAGGCCCTAATTGTCGGGGGCGACTGCCCCTGACCGGAGTGGTTGGTCCGCCCATCACGTCCGTCCGCCGTGGCGACCACGGATCCTCTGCACCCCACACCGGCTTGGCGGGCGGATCGCGCCAACGCCCGCCTCGGCCAGCAGGAGGGCTGGCGCAGTTTTCACTGCGCTTGCCGCTGCGCCAGCATCTCGATGCGACGCGGGCCTTCGGGCGACCCCAGTGCGCGGGCCCTTTCGTACCACGACCGCGCCTCCTGGGCGTCGGGCTCGATGCCACGAATGAAGCGCTTTGCGAGAACGTCCGGATCGTATGTGGCCCCCATCGCGACCGCAGCCGCCGCATCGCCCGCGTTGGCGGCTCGGCGGAAGAACAGGCGTGCAGCCGCGACATCGCCGGATTCGAAAAGCGCGCGGCCGCGCTCGACCAGAAGCGCGGTTTCCTGCGGATTCGTCACCGGCTTCGGCGCACTGGCAGGCGGCGGGGGGCTGCTGATGCCGCTGGCATTTGGCGCCGGATCAGATGGCGCCGCGGACACCTCCCTTGGCTCGGCTGCGCCGGCGTCTGCCTCGGGGCTTGTTTCAGCCCTGGGCATCGCCCGCGGGGCAATCGATCCGGAGCCAGCTTGCGCGGCCTCGGGCGGCGCAAGCGTCTGTGCCGGAGCCACGGCGGCAATCCGCTCTTCGGGCAACCCCGGCATGGTTGGCGGGCCGGAAATAGTTGCCGTGTCGGAAATGGCCGCCGAATCGGTCGGCGTGGAGCCTGCGAACTGCATCCAGTTGGCAATGAAATACGCGGTCGGCGCCGCCACCGCGCTGAGGAGCAGCATTTTTGCCAGCCCAGGCAACATCCTGCCGCGGCCGCGCGGCGATCGCGCAGGAAACAGCGTATCGGGGTTAAGCAGGGTATCAGGATCGAGCAGCAGGGAATCGCCCTCAAACGATTCAACCGGCAGGCCGCGCACCGGCGGCAGGCCGCGCACCGGTCGCAAAGTTGCCGCCACCGGCATGCGGCGTATGCTGCTCTCATTCATCAGCCAGCGAATGCTGTCTTCGAGGCGGCGCAACTCCTCAGAATCGAACTCGACCCCGCCCGCATCAGGACAATCGCCTGCGGCCGCCTCAGCAGCCATCACCTCGGCCGGCCCGCCCCCATCCTCACGGTGGGCGCCACCGCACGTCAAATCGGCCTCAGACGCCACAACCGGCTCGGTAGTGGCGCGCGGCCCGGTCTCGAACAATTCAAGTTGATTTTCGTCGGGCGCAACAGCCTGGCCTTCGGGGCGATCGTGCCGGCCGGGTGGCTCCGTCCACGCGCTCGTCATGACAATGTGCTCCCTACAAATCAATACCCTATCAAACTCATCATAACTTGCCGGTGTGATCAGCCTATTTTGTGTTGAGATTCGGATTTAGGTTTCAGGTGTGGCCAAGTTGCCGACCCAGATTTTCCACAATTGCATCGCGGCGTCCAGGTCAGTGCGTGGGCTGTTGGATTGCGATTTGCGATCGATGCGTTCGGGTTAGCAGGCATCGTCTCCCGTGCACTAGGCCCACCGTCTCCGGCGCGTGGTCTTTTGACTGAGGCCGGCGGGTCTCGTTGGCGTTGAAAACATGAAAACACTGCTAACCCGCGAGTGGCCCGATATCGACGGCGCGGCCCTCGCGCGCGCTTTTTATGCCCGCCATCACGACAGCGAGGTTTCGCGCAGCCCACCAGCCATCGGTTTCCGGCTTGCCGCCGCTGCGGATGCAGCCGACAAACTCGTCAAGCTCCTCACGGATCGTATCGTTCGCCGCGACCGCAACGGCGCGCGGTACCGCCTCGCCGCGCCGCAGGCAGCGTAGACCGGCGAAGAGATCGTAGTAAGCGGTCGCCTCCTTGCCGTAGACGTTCATCATGTAATATTCGGACGCCGACGCATAGGACGCCGTCAGGTTCGAAATGGCGCCGCACTCGTGCTCCAGGATGAGATTTGCAACATCCGGGTTATCGCCAGGCAGCACCAGCTGTGCGGATGCGCCGCGGACCCGCTGGACCGGCCCGATCAGCATTTCAAGCACGTCGACATAATGGATGCCGATCTGCAGCATGACGCCGCCCGGCATGCCAACCGCCTGATAGCGCCATGATGAGAGATCGATTTTGCCGAGCCGGTCGCGGCTGATGTTGCACTCCGCTTGCACCAGCTTGCCGAAGCGGCCGGCGTCGATCTCCTCCTTGATCCAGCGGAAATGATTCTCCCGCCGGCGCTGATAGCCGAGCGCCAGTACCACGCCGGCGTCCTCACAGACGCGGGCGATCTTAAGGCCGTCGGCGACCGTGTTGGCGATCGGCTTGTCGAGGAAGACGTGCTTGCCGGCCTCGGCGGCCATGCGGGTAGTGGCAAGATGGGCACCGTTGGGCGTCGTATTGATGACGGCCTCGATGTCGCGGTCGGCGAGAATTTCCTCGTAGCTTGCCGCCGCCCGGCAGCCGTATTTGTTCGCAAACGCAACCCGCTTGTCTTCGGAACGGGTGTAGCAGGCGGCGATTTCGATAGCGGGCGAACGCAAGGCCGCATCCGCCAGCACACCCGACCACCACCCAATCCCCACCACGGCGACGCGCAGCTTACGGGTATCCGCCGCTCCCGGTTTCGATTGCATGACGTTGCTGCTTCCCACGTTCGCGCTCACGCCGACCACGCAGCGCCAATCGCTTCGACGGCCTCGCGCGCGATACGGGCGTCAGTCTCCCAATCGCCGCCGCTCACCCCGACGCCGCCGATGCATTCGCCCTCGACGAGGACCGGGAAGCCGCCCTCCATGGCGGTCCACCGCTCCGCGCCGGCAGCGAGCGCGAGCCCGATAGCGTGGGCGACATCGAGCGGCTGCGCCTGTGCGCCCCGTGCCGAGGTCGGGCGCTTGTTCGAGGCCGCGCAGACGGCCTTGGTCGTGGCTGAATAGACGGTGTGAAACCGCCCGCCGTCCATGCGCTCGAGCACCACCAGATGCCCGCCCGCATCCGCGACTGCCACCGCAATGGCGATCCCGGCAGCCTGTGCGCGCTCCACCGCGACCGCGGCCATGTGCTTGGCCCCTTGATGAGTAAGAGACTTTGTGGCGGCGACGTACATGATCTGTCGATGCGTTTTGCGGCGGTTCTGGTTCGGCTTGGCTGAGGAGGACGGGATGAGGTCGGGCAAACTGCATCAAGTCGCGGGCCTGATCAAGGCTGCAGAGCCGGGCCGCAGCCGCCCGCAACAGATTGAGCCAGCCGGCCGGTATGGTGACCAGCAATCAGGTGAACAGCGCCCAGCAAAGCCTGCCACGGCGGTCGGCACAGCCGGATCATATGGGGCCCTCGCTCTCCAGAATTGCTTCACTGATTGGCAAGATTTTTTGTGTCCTGGTCGGCACGGCATCGGCCTGCCGGAGTGGTGTAGAGCAGCTTCGACGAAGCCCGGCACCGGATGCATTACAGCCCGATTGACGGGCGCGCCGCTTCGCACCACATCAGAACATGGAAAAACCGCGATGACTGCGCCCCGCCTCCCGACCGAGCTTCACCCGCCGCGCATGGACGCGCTGGCGCGATTGCCGATATTCCTTGCCCTCGAAGGCAAGCGTGCGGTGGTGGCGGGCGGCAATGCGCAGGCGGCGTGGAAAACGGAGCTGCTGTCGGCGGCAGGAGCGAATGTAGAGGTATTTTCGGAAGCAACGCCTGATGAGCTCCTCGGGCTCGCCCAAAGCCCACCCGGCGGCGCCGTCACCATCCATCGCCGCCGCGTCACGCCTGAGGATTTCGCCGGAGCTGCAGTCGCGGTCGGCGCGTTCGAGAACGACGGCGATGCTGCGCAATTCGCGGCCGCGGCACGCGCACGCGGGGTGCCGGTCAACGTAATCGACAAGCCGGCCTTCTGCGACTTCGCCTTTGGGGCGATCGTCAACCGTTCGCCGCTCGTCATCGGCGTCTCGACCGACGGCGCCGCGCCGGTGTTCAGCATGGCGGTACGGGCGAAGATCGAGGCCATGATTCCGCGCGGCTTTGCACGGTGGGCGCAGGCGGCGCGGCGCTGGCGAGGCGCGTTGTTCGCGACCGGGCTTTCCCACCCGGGCCGCCGGCGGTTCTGGCAGATTTTTGCGCGGTACGCCGCCACTCACCCGGACCGCGAGCCCAGCCAATCGAACTTCGACGGCTTCTTGGCCGAAACCACGGGCGAAGCGGCCCGCGACGAAAACGGATCGGTGACCTTGGTGGGCGCCGGCCCCGGCGACCCGGAACTCCTCACCCTGCGCGCTGTGCGGGCGCTGCAGTCGGCCGACGTCATCCTGCTCGACGACCTGGTGGCACCCGACATTCTCGATTTCGCCCGCCGCGAAGCTAGGAAGATGCTGGTCGGCAAGACCGGCCATGGTCCCTCCTGCAAGCAGGAAGAGATTAACGCCCTAATGGTGACG
>JASHRR010000142.1 GCA_030037185.1 Xanthobacteraceae bacterium
AGCTCGTCGATGCCGTCGACGATTTCGTGCTCATCGAGGATGTGATGGCTGTCCTGGATGACGCCGGCGCGACCAAACAATTCATGCAGCGAGAGCACCGCGTCGTTGCACGGGTGGTAGGCATAATGGCAGGTCGGCCGGTAGACGACACCGCCTGCCTCGCGCACCGTGAAGTAGTCGGCGATCGAGATCGATTCGTTGTGGGTGACCAGGAACCCATATTGCGCCCGCGGGGTCGGCGTCCATGACCGCACCCGGGTGTTGGCGCCGGCCTGCAGCAGGTAGATGGCGGCACCGCAGCCGCTGGCGTGACGCCGGCCGTTGTCCGGTATCCACGTCTCGTGGGTGCCCCAGCCGAGTTCCGCCGGCTGCATGCCCTCCGACAGAAACCCCTCGACCGACCACGTGTTGACAAACACGTTGGGCGCCTTCGGATCGCGGGCTCGCTGGGTGTCGCGCTCGGCGATGTGAATGCCCTTGATGCCAAGCGTCATGGCGAGCCGGCCCCACTCCTCGCGGGACTGAGGCTCGGCCGCCTTGAGGCCGAGGTCGCGCGCGATATCGAGGAGGGCCTGTTTGACGAACCACGACACCATGCCGGGATTGGCGCCGCAGCACGACACCGCCGTGAGGCCGCCCGGGTTGCGCCGGCGGGCGTCCAACAGCGTCTCGCGCAGCGCATAGTTGGAGCGCGCGGCCGGCTCGAGCTTGGCGTCGAAATAGAGACCCGGCCAGGGTTCGATCACGGTATCGATATAGAACGCCCCGAGCTCGCGGGCGAGCTCCATGATTGCAATCGAGCTGGTGTCGACCGAAAGGTTGACGCAAAAACCGCGGCCGCCGCCCGTGGTGAGCAGCGGCGCCAGGAATTGGCGGTAATTATCCCGCGTTACCGCCCGCTGAATAAACCGGACGCCGCGTGAATCCAGGATCTTGCGGTCGGCGTCGTCGGGATCGATGACCGTGAGCCTGGCCGGGTCGTACGAGAAATGCCGCTCGATCAGGGGAAGCGTGCCTTTCCCGATCGACCCGAAGCCGATCATGACGATCGGGCCATCGATGCGGGCGTGAACGGGCCAGTCGGTCATCGCGATTTCAGGTGCCAGACCTGCCGGGAGGTCATCAAATATGGAACGCCTTCAACGGCGCGAAGCCGTTGAACCCAACCGACGCATAGGTCGCCGTATAGGCGCCGGTGCCTTCGATCAGCACCTTGACGCCGATCTCCAGGCTGATCGGCAGCTCATAGGGCGTTTTTTCGTATAGCACATCCATCGAGTCGCAGGTCGGACCCGCCAACACACAAGGCCCCGCCTCGCCGCCGTCGCGCGCCGTGCGGATCAGATAGCGGATCGACTCCTCGATGGTCTCGGCCAAGCCGCCGAACTTGCC
Source organism: Xanthobacteraceae bacterium (assembly GCA_030037185.1). Next base: position 1,393 of record JASHRR010000142.1, read on the forward strand.
GATGTCAAGGTAGACCCAGCGGAGCTTGTCGGCTTCGCTCTTTTTGGCGACCAGCACCACTTCGGCCTCGATGATTCCGGCATTGCCAACCATGCCGCGGCCCGGCTCGATGATGGTCTCTGGAATGGCGTTGCCGAAATGCTTGCGCAATGCCCGGAAGATGGAATTTCCGTAGGCTTTCACGGTCGGTACCTCCTTGAGGTATCGCGTCGGGAAGCCGCCTCCGAGATTGACCATGGAGAGCTGGATGCCGCGCTCGGCACAGGCGCGGAAAATCGTCGCTGCCGACCTCAGCGCCTGGTCCCAAGCCTGCGTGCGGCGCTGCTGGGAGCCGACATGGAATGACACCCCGTGGGCTTCGAGGCCGAGCCGGTGGGCGTGTTCGAGCACATCAACCGCCATCTGCAGATCGCAGCCGAACTTGCGCGAGAGCGGCCATTCGGCGCCGGCACAATCGAACAGGAAGCGGCAGAACACGCGTGCGCCCGGCGCGGCACGCGCAACCTTCTCGACCTCCGCCTTGCAGTCGACCGCAAACAGCCGCACCCCGAGCGCGAAGGCGCGCGCGATGTCCCTCTCCTTCTTGATCGTGTTGCCATAGGAGATACGCTCGGGCGTCGCGCCGGCGGCGAGGACGCGCTCGATCTCGGCGATCGAGGCGGTATCGAAGCAGGAGCCGAGGCTGGTCAGCAACCTCAGCACTTCCGGCGACGGGTTCGCCTTGACGGCGTAGAACACCCGCGCGTCCGGCAGCGCACTGGCGAATGCCCGGTAATTGTCACGGACAACCTCAAGATCGACCACCAGGCATGGTCCGTCGTCCTCGCGGCGGCGCAGAAACTCATGGATGCGCTCCGTCATGGCGCTCTCCCCACAGGCGAAAAGGAGCGGCAGGCCGCTCGATATGGCCGGGCCTTGGGTCCCGACGACGCGCGATGGGGACGCGCCGGAGAGAGGGCCAAGGACCCTGCAGTGCTGCCTTGGATTGGATGGGGAGGTCCCCGATCCGCACGCGCGGCAATGATGAACAAGCCTCTTCGGTAGCCCGCGCCGGTTGGTGGAAAACCGGCAGAGACCAAAAAAGCCCGCTCCGTCGTTGCTTTAAGCCGCGTCCCTCGTGGAGAACGAGGTGCGCCGGTTTCGCCTCCGGCTGTCAATCAAGTGTTCGGAGCTCAAACGATCCGACAACCTCACGATCGTCGCTATCTCGCTCCGGGCGGCTGTCCGGCCTCTTGTCCGGATGCCCACCGATTGACACACGGCCACAGGCACGTGCGAAATTGGGCAACCCCGAAATAAGTGATTTCGAAAATTCGCGCAAGCGCTTTGCGCAGTCAGGGCGGCTGCAAACTCAAAAATTTTTCAACTTCACACAGACGTGTTCAAACGCCCTCGGCATCATCTTGCCGTGGTGAATGGCTCGACCCGCATGGCGTTGCGCACGAACGCGACCATCACGGCGACGCCGAGAACAAAGAAGACGGCTTGAGCATAGATTGCGTAGTCGCTAAAGCCGAACAGACTGGCAAACGCCCAGCCGCCCGCAAAGGCGGCGCCGAACACCTCGGCGCTGATGAGCACTGCCGCACTGAGTACGGTGATCACGCTTTGCCAGACGATGCGGCGGGACGCGGGAGAGGAAGGCTGCGACATCTGTGAATCCTGCTTACTGGGGCGCAATCTCCACGAAATGGCTTGCCGGATCAAGACCACTTGGAGGACAAAAGAGTGGGCTAATTTGATGCAGGATGCGCCAGTTTCGCGTAGTTCTATGGGCCCATGCGAGACGCTCAGGATCAATCTGGCGACTGTGCAGGATTAATGATCAGCAGGCTGAACCGGAAAACCCCCCCCATGCCGTTGACGTCGTTGCCCTCCACCCCCGATCACGCCAACCCCCTCCTCAAAGCTTGGACGGATGCCGGCGGGACGCCGCCGTTCCCGGCGATCCGGCCGGAGCACTTCAGGCCCGCTTTCGACCGCGCGATGGCCGAGCACCTGGCTGAAATCGAGGCCATCGCAACCTGCCCGGACGCTGCGAGCTTTGCTAACACG
>JASHRR010001250.1 GCA_030037185.1 Xanthobacteraceae bacterium
GGTTTATGTGAATGGCGGAGGTGGGTGGAGATAAGCAGGTAACTTTCCGCGGCCGTGTCATCTCCTATGCCGGCGACTTCGTCATCCTCAGCCGCGGACACGCGAAAGAGTCGCCGGCGTAGACGAAAGCGATGATGACTAAGCTTGGGCTAAAGCTCGACGATGCGAAAACCACGTTGAAGAATGCCCGCTAGAACACTTCGACTTCATTGGCTACGCGTTTGGACCTTATCGCCATCGCAAAGATGGTCATTGGTATCTGGGCGCGGGCCCGTACAAGAAAGGCGTCCGGAGGCTCACGACTTAGATTGATGTGCGTCTGGTTCTGGCGGCACATTCATCGCCGTGGCATACCTCACGGTCTCCCCTCTCACTCACCGACCGTGCTCATCGGACTCGATCCGTGATGAAGCCCTTGCCAACCATGCGCTCGCGGCCACTCCGCTCTTCGCGCACAGCTGGCTGATTGAAGATGTCGAGCGCACAGGCGGTCGGAAGCATCCGGAGGTGCGGTAACGGGGCTTCTGTCGAGCCCCCGAGGAAACGAAAGCAGCACAGGATTTCCAGATGGCGGGGTGGAATCGATTTCCATTCCCCGCATTTCCCAAATGATAGGATTGCGCCAGTATGCTCCACCGAACAAACGGTGGCGCCGCGCCGTCGCCATGGTGTCGCCTGATACGACCCGCTATCACCACACTTTCAACAACATGTGTTGGTCTTACTCAAGGTCGGGCACAAGACTCTGCTCCACTTGAACGTGCGCGATGCGAAGGAGGAACTCTCATGACGGTCTTTCTGGTCGAACGCGATCTCAAAGGGATTGCAATGAGCGACTTGGCAGCCGCGCAACAATTGGTCATCAAGACTTCAAATGAATACACGGCGAATGGTACGCCGATGCGATATATCCGGTCGACATTTGCCCCGGAAGACGGTCGCTGCTTGTGCCTGTTCGAAGCGACAAGCGTCGAAAGCGTCAAACGACTAAACGATGAGACCAAGCTCCCTTATTCGCGCATCGTCGAGGCGCTCGACCTTACACCTTGAGCTGTCAGGTCCCATCCCCGTTCGGCATTGGCGGCGCTCCCCGCTGCAGCCGACTTCGTGATCGGCGAACTTCGGCACCGCTCGCGCGGTCAGCTTGAACTCCGGCACTGCGTCCGCGGTGAGCTTCTCGCCAAGATTATCGTGGCCACCTGATGGGGCGATGGCCAGGCCGCTCAAGATTGGGCGGCGTCGGTGTATAGGGCGCTGATGAAGGCCAAGGGCATTGGCGCTGCGGCTATGCCAAGACGCATTCGCCGCGCGAGGCGAATGATGGTGCCGCGGTACCTGCGCAGCATTGCCGCCACTTGGCCGAAGCGCTGTCTCGCGAACCTGCTGACTTTCGGTGGGCGCGGCGGCGCTACTGGCTGAAAGCGAGCGTTCGTCGCTTAAAGTCCGTTCGGCAGCTTCGATCTTGGCGGACAAAATGTTCCAGTTCTTATAGCCGAACGCCTTCGCGGTCGGCTCCAGAGCTTCGGTATGTGTGCTTTCGATAGCTTTTGTTTTCAAGGCATCGCGCAGCGCGCGCGCCATGACTTTCGCGCCGCGAAAATCGCGCATGAGAACACCCTCTTCATCGGCGAACGCAGGAAATCGGTGCCTGCCTTGCCGATCCGTTCGCCAACGGCGAGGGGGCGGAGAGAGCTGATACGTTCGCGATCCCAAAAGGGCGCAGGCGGCGGGTGTATCGATCGACCGGCCCCTAGAGTTGCGCGCGACGGCGACGGTGCCGACAGTCAAGCCCCAACGATGGGCCTTGCCGATAGAACCTATTCGCCCTCCAGCGCCCTATACACCGATGCCCGCCCAATCTTGAGCGCCTTTTGCTAATCTTAGTGGCCCCCATGCCCTTAGCCCTCATGGCGCGGATCTTGGCCGCATCAATCGAGGCAGTTGCCGGCATAGATGCCATCGGCCTTGGCCTTGGCGATGCCCTCAAGCCGGCGCTCGCGGCGCAGGTTTGTCCGGGTCGCGGCCGTCATGGTGGGCTTGAGGGCGAAACTGGCATATCGACGCTCACGACGACATCATTCGCGGTTGGGTGGCCTACTTTGCGGTAGGAAGGTCAAGACGTTCTGGACTGTCCGGGCGACTGCCAGACCTCTCAAGCTACTCCGCCGACGTCATGCTCGACGTGATGCCATGAGCTTCAGCATGTCCAGCTAATGACGGTGCAGTCGCCGGTCTGCTTCAACGAGGACCGCACAGTCGGGATTTCATCATCCGGGGCATCGTCGGGGTTATCCTGGCGCTGGTTGGCGCCCAGCTCACGTCGCTCACCATTTTCACGGGAGTCAATGGAGATTCTGATCTCAGAGCCGGTCAGGTCAGGCGAAGTACGATTGGCAAGCCGCCCCCTATCTCGTGCTGGGTTGGATCAGCGCCGCCTTCTCTGGACGCGGTTCAGGACGTCACCTACTTGATTGAGGCGCGCAGGTCGCCGACATTCGCGCGCAGAATACAACCGCGATTCACTCCGGCCGGAACGTGCTATAGTGGGTACTACCTGGTAAGACCTAGGAACAGGAGAATGCCCCCAAGGACCAGCGCGTAGAAGCCGCTGTACGTCAAGAGATGGTTGGACAAGAACCGGCGGTAGAACAGCGTCATGCTAGATGGCAAGAGCATGATGACTGCTCCTTTGATTACCGTGAGCCAACCCAAAAGAGTGACAAGCACTCGCCAGTCGGCGCTCCAGACATTGTAGAGTGCGACGATCACTGTGCCCATGACAAAAGTGATAAGACCTGTGACCCACAAGAGTCCTTTATTGTTAACCAAATCAGTCATTACTACGTTGAAGTACGGTTTGTTGAATACTGTTATCCCCACAATCACAAGGGCACTCCCCATTAGCACTGCAAGTGTATTAGCGATGCTCATATCTCAGCTCCATTGAGACGAGGGGGTTAAAAGCTAATTAGCCATGTTGAGATCAACGGTTGATCAATCCAGTCAGGGGCGAACCGATGGTTTGCTTGAACGACGAGCAGCGAGCGAAAATCAAGCCTGTCGTTCCGGTGGATCGACCTAGTCGGAAGCCGCGGGTCAGGTTTGCCGACCGGGTCGCCGACGACCTTGCGACCGCAGCCAGCAACGACAGTGGCACTGGGGCCGAAGGAAATGAGTATGATCGCATGCAGGACATTCCCTTTGATTTCGATCAATTTCACGCCGCAGCTAGACGTGGGCTCGACAACGATCGTTAGATGACTTCGCCATCTAACCAACTCGTCATGGCGGCTTCTAGAATTTGAGTTCCACACTTACAGTGGCAAAGCGGCGAAGCGAGCGAAACGGACACCTCAAGAACCGGATCCTCGCCGACCTTGATTGTTAATATCCCGACCTTGCTGGCGCCGTCATGCATGGTGAAATGCCGACTGCGGAAACCTTTCACACCCGGCAGGGGCCTTATACGGTTTCGTTCTGGAAACGGCGGTCGGTGGCCTTTACCTTGCCTCGGTGTTCACCGGTGGGGGAGGCTTTACAGGTGCCATCCTCAGTGGGGGTTCGGCGGCGACAGAAGCTCCATGAGGGAAAAAGCGGACCCGTCCTGGGCGACGAGCGAGAGCGAAAGCAGGGCGCCGCGCAGGCCGGGATAGAGGGAATAGTAATTCTCCTTACGGGAAAAAACTTAGGCATAAGACCTGAGTTTTCCGGCCCACCAATAAGACCTATGCTGTTTAGGTTGTAGCTCACCAAGCGTGCAGGGGTTCGTCGTGTTGAAGCAACTTTCAGGAGCCGTGGTTATCATCAGCATGTGCATTGGATCGAATATAGCGTGGCCGGACCGCACGGCTGGCCCCTCCGCCCCCGAGACGAAGATCAATTTTGATCAGGTCTTTGCCGATGCAGCATGGCCTGGTCAGTTCAACCCATTAATGGGCGGTATGGCTATCGAGCGCGACAAAAAAAGCGATCGGCCTCCGGCCCGCAAGAAAATATTACTAGAGCGCGCACGGCTTCCCAACTGCGAGCCCGTGGCGGCCCGATACGCCGATCCGGGCTTAGGCCGATTTGTTGGTCGTTGCTTTGCGTAGCGGATGATCTACCACGGCTCTTCTGCGAGTTTGCTCAACGTGCCGGGGCAATGTCGAAAGTCCTCAGCTATTTCACGGGACGTCGCCACGATTACGGCATAGTGCCTCACCAGAACTCATATTACCCCCGAGCCAATGCCATCCCTCAGACGATTTCCGTTTTCTCTGGCGATCAGTTCGGCGCGAAATTGGTTGCTGCCCCGTAATCCTTGGTGGATTCGCCAAGCATTCGACGTGGGCTTTGAGCGTTCGATGAGGCAAAACATCTCCGGCCAAGCGACATTGAGGTAATTACGAGAACGAGATTCGCACAAGCTGGACTAGCCTGATCGAGATCTCTTCTTGGGCGTCATTTCAGACCTAGCCTGAGCGAGCCGCCCGTTCACGCAGATCTCGCGGCATTTCCCAGTTCGAACTTACACACGTCCTCGCTGCGACGGCGACATCAACCAGCTTGAGACTGGCATCGTCATTGCTGGCGGCGATAGCCGGCCGGACATTGCCATCACCTGATTGACCGCGCCTGTTATGATGACCCGGCGACCCGCCTTGAGCCCTCGGTAGCCGATCCGTGCGACTTTCTCCGCATGCATTGGAGGCACCAACGGATTATTGAACAATGCTACGTCCGTCGCGTTCGCAGTCGCTGCGAATTCCGTGGCGGTAGGGCCCGGGCACAAAGTCGACGCCACGATATTGACCTGCAGCATCTCCCCGGTGCGAGCGGGATCCGACTGGTCGAATCGGCCGTTCGCCCCAAGTCCGGCAACATTGATCAAGACGTCGACGGTCAGACCGCGCGTTCGGATTTCATCAGTCAGGTTAGCGGCGGCTTGAGCCTTGCTGAGGTCAGTCGGGATGAGGATCGAATGCGTGCCAGTCGCCTTCAGCTCCTCGGCGAGCCTGTTCGTCGGCTCAAGCCGTCGGGCAACGAGCACCAGATCGTGGCCATCCCTGGCCAGTTCGCGAGCGAGGTAGGCACCAATCCCGCTAGAAGCGCCTGTAACAAGGGCAAGGGCGCGCGCTGCCGCCGTCATGACACGTCTCCTCGCTTTGTGAGCGCCAACCACCACTGTATCCGCCGCGTCGGGGGCGACGCGATCCCCTGACGTCATCGCAAGCCATACCTGCCCATCAGCCTGACAGTGCTTTCCTGGGGGCCTTCTCCCCAGCTTCCTCAGCAAATGAAACGCAGGCGCCGACCGCAAGCCGCGCAAACCCTCCGTCGAGCACACTGTTTTGGTGAAAGTAGATTTCCCGGTTGTCAGAGGGTGCGAGAAGGCCGAAGCTCCCGGCATGATCGATCTTCGTTACGTACCGGTCGGCTGGTCCTCGCGCGCCTTGATCCGTCCGTGCATGCGGCGCGCATAGTCCTGCAGGCGCCGCCGAGTCCGTTTGGAGGTATCGTTGATGGCGAAATCCACGTCGCCATGCGCTTGTCCTGATGCGGCGTCCTCGCAACCGACCTCCCTCGTATAGCCCTCTGTGATGGGAACTGCCCGGCGCCTTCAGAACAAGGCGGCATGGGGTGATGGTCCATACCGTTGCTCGAGTTCTGCGACGTGAGCGGCGATTGACTGGGAAGCCGCTCGACGGCGCTCATCCCTTGAAAGTTGATCTCGATTGGTATTTCCATCGGGGATGTCCCTTCCCTACAACCCCAGAGGAGCGCATGCCAGACGAGGGTCGGTCGCGGTATGTCGTCATTCACGCCGTTATCATGGCCCGGGGGCGCGCACTGCGCTACCCGTTTTGGGGCACGTCAAGAACGAGATGGTTCGCTGGCTCCCCAGTTAAGTCAGTGTGAGAGCAGGCAGCAAACCGGGCTAGCCCCGAGAAGGCCTTGCGTGACGCCGCCAAAAATCCATTCGCCGAGTCGGCTGTGCCCGTATCCGCCGGCCACAATCAAATCGGCGTCGATTTTCTGCGCAACGCGGATCAGCTCGCCTGCGACCGATCCCGTGGCATGCTCTGGCTGGCGCACCGTGGCGGCGATGCGGTGCCGCGCGAGGTATCCGGCCACATCATTGATGGGCGTGTGCACCGGCGTTTCGTTGCCGCGACCAAGTATTTCAACAACCGCTACGGATACGGCCTCACGGATCAATGGCAGCGAATCACGAAGCGCTCGGCGGGCCTCTCGGGTGTCTTTCCAACCAATGACGACGCGTTCTGCCTTCAACGAATCGACGCCATTTGGGACGATGAGGACGGGTCGGCCTGCCCGCAATATCGTCGCGCCCGGATCGATCGTGCGATAAAGATTGCCCGGCAGTCGATCGCGACCGATAATGATGAGGTCGGCGACCCGAGCTTCTCTCACCAGGAAGTCTGTCGGCGAGTCGATGGCCGCTCGCCATTCCGTCGGCTGGCCTGGGCCTGCAATCTTGCGGAAATGTTCCCCGACTTGGGCCAATCGATCGGACATTTCTTGGAGCAGGCTTTCGGTAGGGGCGGTATCAACGATCACGCCTCCGTACGTAAGGGGCGGCGTCGGTTCCCAGGCGGTGACGCCGATCAACGTCGATTGACACCGCGACGATAATCCGGCTGCCAATCGAATCCGCTCGTCACGCGGTTCGGCAAGCTCGACGTGCACCATCATGGTGGCGAATGACATCACGCCCTCCGGGAGCAAGATAGGCGACCTGGAAATCGATATTGGTCTGTGTTATTTCAAGGGCCTTGACGTTGCGCAATAGCGTCGTTGCGGCCATGGGCCAGACCGGTATCTCAGAACAGGGCTGGATAATCATCGGCTCTGCAACTGCGGACATATGCCGGCAACTAGGTCGAGGCCGGTTTGTTCCGTTGCTCATCAAGTCCGTATCGTCAGCGCCGGCGCAGAAATCATTTGTAAGACTTTTGCGGCGGTAACGATCGCCCAAGCCTCAGGCTTGACTTACGCAAAACACGCCCGACCGCTAGCTTGCTCATCAGCCAGCGAAGCGAGCCGGTTGGATCAGTCATTCCGTTGGATGAGCCCGGACAGCGCCTTGACCCTCCTCAATAGGTCGCGGCCCAGGTGAGCCCTTCAAGTGGACATGGCAACGGAGTGCCTGTCATGCGTCGGCTTGGTTCGCTTTGATACGCATCAAGGTGCGCCGCGCCAAGCCGTTTCATTCATGGGCCGTTCGGGCACAGCCAACCTTATAGAGAAGGATGCTATGGATATAAAGGAGGCGATCTCTGGCCGGCGTTCGATACGCGAATACACGCTCCAGGCCGTCGATGAGGAAACGATCCGTCATCTGACTGATGCGGCCATAAAAGCGCAGAACGCTGTCAATCAGCAGCCATGGTCGTTCACGATCGTGCGCGACCAGGGAGCCCTCGAGCGGATCTCGCACGCTGCGAAGTCGCATATGCTGGCCACTATGCAGGAATCGGCTCAGTCCGACCACTTCAGGTCCCTCCTTTCCAATCCGGACTTTCACATCTTCTACCGTGCAGCGGTAATGATCCTCATCTCGGCAAACGCTCAAGGGCCATGGATCGGGCCGCAGAGAACCTCATGCTCGCCGCATACGCCGCCGGACTCGGCACCTGCTGGATCGGATTTGCGCAGGGCTTTCTCAACACGCCGGAAGGGAAGAAGGAGCTTGCGCTCTCCGACTCGTGCGTGCCCATTGCGCCGATCATCGTGGGTCACCCGAAACCCGAGATCCGCTGGATCGGCTAAGCATATTCAATCCCGATCTCAGCAGGATCATCAGACCACCGCTGGCTTCACCTTATCCACTCCGTACGGGGACTGGCTGCGCGGCACAAACTTGCAGGTCATTGTTTAGTCGCTTGATCGATATCTGGTTCCAAAGCCCCGCAGTTTGTTCTTGTGATAGGGACGCTGTAGCATTGAGTGGAGCCCAATTGTTGGACCACTTGGCCCGGTTTGTTAGTTGGATTCTTTGGCCGCTCCGTTCTCCTGATGATCAAGCCTGCTGCTATTGCTGTGGGCATGTGGGCAACGCTTTAGCGTTGTGCAAGCGCAGCGTCATGCCCTCAGCCGTTCAGGCAATCCATCGCGAGGCGGACCGACGGTAGGGCGATCACCGCCCATGCCAGTTCTATGTCGAGGCCGACAGTGCGGACCGCGCAACCCGAGGGAAAGCTAGCGTGTCGCCGGACAATCTTGATCAGCGCCGGGGTAGGGCCGCTCGCGAGACGATCGATGTTATCAGCCCGACGACCGTAAGAACCAAAGGAAGCTTGGGACGCACGAGCGAGGAACAGTAGCGGACCAAGGTACCGGTCACATCCTTGCGTCCGGCGGGATAACCAACCTGCCGTGGTTAACGAACTGCGCCGTCGTCGCCAAAGTCGCTGGAGTTCTTCGATGGCGGTGACAGAAGCCTTCCGAGTTCCTGAAGGAGCTCACCGTACCGTGCGAAGTTGCCCTCCGCGTATTGCTGATTCATTTCCTGAAACAGAGTGCGGGCTTGATCGAGCCTATTCCCCGCGGCGCCTAAACCGGATTCCCCCGCTATGGTAGCCGATGGCGCTGGAGTCCCAACCAGCAGATTCTCTGCGTCCATCAGTGTGCCCGCCCATTCGATCTTGCGGTCGTCGGGCAAGAGCTGCCCGAGGACGACGCGAGCAAGCGTTGGAATTCTAGTCTGTTCGGCCTCGATATAAACAGGCTCAATGGCGATGAGCTGGTTTCCGCTGAGCGGCAGCAGGATGAGATTGCCGCGGATCACGTGGGAGCCGTGCTGATCCCAGAGGGTCAAGTCTCCGGAGAATCGGCTATCTGAGCTAATGCGCGATTCCACTTGCGCCGGGCCATCGACGAACGTTCCCTTTGGGAAACGGAACGCCACCAGCTTTCCGTAGTTTTCGCCGTCGCAAAGCCCGGCAAGCCATCCCGCCATCTGGTTCTTTCCAGCCACCGACATTGGCAGCATGAGCAGGAACTCTGGCATCTCTGAGCCGGGAAGCCGGGTGGTGATGTAGTATGGCGTCACCTCGATCTCCCGATCCCGAAACAGCTCATGTGGCACCTCCCAGCGGTCCTCGCGATTGTAGAACGTGGTCGGATTGGTCATGTGGTAGGTGCCATAAACCTCGGCCTGGACGGTGAAGATGTCTTCCGGATAGCGAATGTGTCGCCGCAGAATTTCCGGCATCTGTGTTGAGTCTGTGAAGAAGCCGGGCAGCATGCGCTGATAGGCCTTGATGATCGGGTCGTGCGAATCGAAAACGTAGAATGTGACCGACCCATTAAAGGCATCGATGACCGCCTTCACGGAATTGCGCACGTAGTTGCGCCCACGAAAAGCTCGCACTGATCCTTGATAGGCCTCACTATATGGATAGGTGTCCGAACTGGTGTAACCATCGAGGATGTACGAATAGTGGTCTCCGTCAGCGACGATGTAAGGATCATGATCGAACAGGAGGAAAGGCGCCAACGTTTGAACTCGTTCGACGATATCTCGGCGCAGCAAGACCCGGCTCTCAGACGTAAAGTATTCAGAAATGAAGAGCCGCAGCCCATCGAACTCATGCGCGATGACGAGCTTGCGCCAGAAGTTTGAGATTTGGATTCCTCCCTTGCCGGCGTAGGTCGTCTCCGCGTTGGCTTGCCCCTGAGGGAAGTCAAATTCCTGTTCAGTAGTGTGCACGTAAACGTGACCCCGCGTCAGTGCGCCGAAGTAGATCGCTCCATGATCGACCGCGAGCCCGTCCTTGGCACGGATTGGAATATCGTGCGCCCACAAGACCGGGTTTCCCCTGCTGTCGATTTCATTCACCGGAGCGACGACGGCGCCGTAGCCGTGGGTATACTTGAGCGCTCGATTGACCCACACTTTTGCTTGGCTTGGGAGCTTATCGACCTCCAGTTCGCGGGCCGTAATCATGACCTGCCGCTCGACCCGGTCGATCATGTAGCGGTCGATGTCGACGCCGGCGAAGGTGTAATACGGCCTCAGGCCCTGGATCTGCTGCAGTTGCGGTTCGAGCGCTCTCCAATCCCAGATCCGAGCGTCCTGGAGGGTAGACGCGTCGCGATCCAGGTCCTCGCGCGTCAGCGGCTTGGCTGACACGGCAAACTCCCGCTCCTCGACCGATGGTCCTTCGAGATTGTAGGCCTGCCGGGTACCGGCGATGCTTCGCACCAGGAAGGGCTGCTCGAGCGTTATTTGATTCGGGCCGACGTAAACATCCTCCAAGGCGGCAGGAATAGTCGACGCTCCGAGGTAGAGAACCGCAAAGATGGCAAAAGGGATGATCCAACGGGACCGCCGCAGCAGCAGCCAAGCACGAGCCCGGGGCGAAAAAGCCGTCGCTGCCAGAATGCAGGCGGCGGCGAGCCAGCCGAGGATGACGATGTTGTAAGCCGGAATCCAGAAATGCACATCAGCGAATGACGCGCCGGCGACTACTTTCGAATGTCCATTGATCACGAGGTGATAGCGGTCGAGCAGGCGGCTGACGCCCAGCAACAGGCAAAGCAGTGAAGCGAGCGCCAAACCCTGGAACATCCAACCCGCCCGGACGGCCTGATGGCTCTGATACGCTGTCAGCTGACCGCCGACACGACTTGTCAGACGAAAGTTCGTGTTTTCCCGCAATTGGTTTGACAACTCTTCCCATCCTTGGCGAGCTGCCAGTTTGGCCACCGCCCAAACCGCGATGGTGACTAGCACGACGGTCAGCATCCCGCTGACGATTTGCTCATACAGAGGCAGAGCAAGGATGTAGAAGGCTAGGTCGTTGCCGAATACCGGGTCGGAGATCTCCGTTGCGGTTGCTCCAAGCCACCGCATCAGCGGTATCCAGAGAGACGTCGCGATTAGGGCTACCACGGTGGACAACAGGAAGGCGACCACCCAGGGAGCGCTGCGCGGGATTGCCCAGACCGATTGGCATAGAACTCGCAGGTTAGCCCCAACGAACAAACCTGCCGATATGAAGACCGCAAGGAAAATTGCCACACGGCACTCGAGCGACAACCAATAGCGATAGCTCTGCCCCAGCTCCGTGAACCAGTAATTTTCGAGCGAGATACGAAGCGCCGCTTCAAAGCAAATGATTCCGACGATAGCCGCAAGCAGGTAAGCCGCATCGCGATAAAGGCGGTGCAGGAAGGCTACTCGATCGCCGCTGCTTTCCGACAAGAAGGTCCGCGCCAGCGGAACAGCTGCCGCCAAGAGAATCATCAGATAGCCGATCGTGAACATCATCCCCTCAAATGCCAAACAAAAGAAACTATATTCAATAGAGCCACTCGTCGTTTGATATAGCTCAATCGCTGTACAGCCTCTCAGGGCTCGTAAAATTTGAGCTCCACCTCGGCAGCAGCAAGCCGGCAGTAGAGGCGCCGACGGCGAGCCAGCGGCCACCAGTCATAGAGAAAAATCTCGAGCGGCCGCCAATTCGCGACCCAACCAAGAATCAGAAAGCTCTGTTCTGCCAAGGTGTCGAAGGGAGTACCCGCCAAATAGACACTGGCCAAGCGCGACGCCACCAGACAAGTGGCAAGGATGGTGAGACCCACTATTAGGGAAAGCCGGCCGACGCGCAGCAACTCCTTGAATTCGCCATTGAGGACCTCCGCTCGGTATGTAAAGTAATGGTGGAATGCCTCTTCAAGTTCTGCTGCGCGCTTCGCTGTGGCTTCTGCATTGGGGAGGTGAACCACAATACGAAGCGGCTCCTTCGGCCGTAGCTCGCGCGCCTAGCCGACGATGAAGTCCTCAACGCTAGCATCGAGGTCCCTTTCGCGAAACGGAAAAGGATCGAGCGTGTGGAAGAGCTGAGCAATCTCTTGCACACGCAACTCGATCGCATTGCCCGGATGGTCGGGGTTCAACCGGATCCTCAGATGGTAAACGCAACACATTGATATACGTAGCATCTTGTGGCTTGCAAGAGTGATGTAATGCAATCTCTCGCCCGTCTGCCTGGCTGGGAGCGGACGCAGCTGCAAAAGCGCTTTTTTGTAAGTCGCCGACATCAAATATCGACATCTCAATATAGCCGAAGGTTTAGTTGTACTGCCAGCACCACTCACGAATGTTCGTCCTCGCCAGTCATCGAACTAAGTGGTCACGCGCAGCCGCGTTGTTGCGCGGCCGCCTGCGACCAGCGGCGATTTTGCGCGGGCTCGGAAGACGACCGGCAAGTGAAGAGCGGACTTGAGATTGAGGTTCCAAGAGCCCGTGCGGCGGGTTGCCTTCTATGTTTCATGGGTTGAATAGTATCGAGGGTACTGTAGTACGCCGACAGTTTTTATGCCTTTCCTATACTGAGGCTTTCCCATTGCTCTCGAAGACTTATGCCGCAAGTCACACTTGGCTCGATGCCCGCGCGGGCTCCTGAAGTTGATTCTGATCAATGCATCGGTGTGCAAGCAGCGGCTTGCTTTTGTGAGGCGTGGCAGGCACCGAAGGCGTGCGGAAATATCGGATCTCATCATGCTAGCTCTTGGCCTGGGCTTCTTCGCGCTATCCGTTGGTTATGCGATGGCCTGTGATCAGCTCTAGGGGAACACCCATGATCTTCGATTATTCGCTCGCCGGCTTCGTCTCGGCGTGTCTGCTGTTCTATCTCGCCTACGCTCTGCTGCGACCTGAGCGGTTCTAAGCGATCCAAGCAGCTCCAAGAGGCTACGACGATGACAATCATCGGCTGGATTCAGATCTTGCTCTACTGCGCGGTGGTGGTCGCGCTGGTAAAGCCGCTCGGCTGGTATATCACCCGCGTTTTCAATGGCGAACAGACCTTTCTGTCGCCGGTGTTGCGCCCTGTCGAAGCCGCGCTTTACTGGGCCGGCGGGGTTAACGAGACCCGCGAGCAACATTGGCTCGCCTACACGATCGCCATGCTGTTCTTCCATGTCGGCGGTTTTCTGATTCTCTACCTGCTGATGCGCACGCAGGCGCTG
>JASHRR010001251.1 GCA_030037185.1 Xanthobacteraceae bacterium
GAGCCTACGCCCTCGCTTTCGTGGCCGTTGGGGTTGCCACCGCGCTGCGGATCGCTCTCGATCCATACGTGGAGGGCGTCCAGTTCATTACGTTCTTTCCCGCAGTTGTAATCACAGCGGTGATCAGCGGGTTCGGTGCGGGCCTTCTTGCTGCCGTGCTTGGCACTGCTGCGGCCGATTTCTTCGTGCTAGAGCCACGCCTTTCTTTCTTCCCTGAAACCCCGGCTGATTTGGTGGAGCTGCTCCTGTTTGGCCCGTTGGCATTTCTCTGCGTCATGCTCATCACCTGGATGCGCTCTGCAATCGAGCGCGAGCAGGCGGAGCGGGCGTGGCGGGGGGCCAAAGACCGTATGCAGCTTGCCTTCGACGCAGCCCAACTCGGGTGGTGGGAGTACGATCCGATCCGCGGCCTCGTCTGGTGGGATAGTCGCATCAAAGAGATGTTCGATGTTGCCGAGGACAGGACAGATATTGAGGAGTTCAAGAGGCGGGTGCATCGCGATGACATAGCAAGGGTGTGGGCGAACGTCGAAGCGGCGCTCGACCCCACCAATCTGAAGCCCTACGCCGACGAGTTCCGGCACATTCGGGGAGATGGCGAGGTCCGCTGGACAGAGGGTCATACGCTCGTTCGTTTCGAGGGCGTCGGGCACAAGCGACGCGCCGTCAGAATGGCCGGTACCGCTAGCGACATTACCGAACGCAAAGAGCGCCAGGAACGGGAGCACCTCCTGATGCGCGAGGTAAATCATCGCGCCAAGAACATGCTCAGTGTGGTGGACGCGATTGCTCACCAGACTGCCGCCCGAACTCCCGAAGGCTTCATCGAGCGCTTCTCCGAGCGCATCCAGGCGCTGGCAGCCAATCAGGACCTACTCATACGGAACGCATGGCATGGCGTCGAGGCCGAGGACCTGGTTCGCGCCCAGCTCGCCCCCTTCGCCGATCACATTGGCTCTCGTATCGCGGTGCGCGGCCCCAAGTTGCGTTTGGATGCAGCCTCGGCACAAGCCATCGGGCTGGCGCTTCACGAACTTACCACTAACGCCGGAAAATACGGGGCGCTCTCGCAGGATACGGGTCGTCTGGATGTCGGCTGGGGGACCGAGGGCGACACCTTCACAATAAGCTGGACGGAGCGCGATGGGCCGCCCGTATTTCCACCGCAGCGGCGCGGGTTTGGCACGATCGTCATGCAAGAGATGGCGGAGCGCAGCGTGGATGGCAGGGTCGAGCTTGATTATGGGCTCTCTGGCGTGACTTGGCGCTTGACCTGCCCGGCAGCGAACGCGTTGGAGCCCGGTGAACGCCCTGTCGCATTACCCCCGCCATAACTGGCCTTCTGGTTAGCCATTCGGGGCGGCACCCTTCTCGATCGCGGTGGCCTCCTCGGCGGCCTCTACAGTGCCAATCTGCGCCTTCCAGGTCTCCCTCACCGCCCGGTAACGCCGAGTCTCGTGCCAGAGCCTCAGCCCGGGGAGTGTCAGTCGTCTTCGAGGGGCAGCTTAGGGCATCATTCAGGCGCTGCGATGGTTACACGCCAGATACCGTGCGCACGCTCATGGCATGCCGAGTACAGCGCTTGCACGTCACCCGCGGGGCAGCTTGCACTCTCCTATTTGTTGTCTACGCTTCAAGGCGGCGTAGGACGCACGAAAACCACTTCCGCCCCGGTTTGACGCGCCAGCGAATTCTCGGGGTCTATTCGGGCCTTTTATGGCATGAAGAAATTCGGCCGTCCTTATACGAAGTCGTAATATTCCGGTCACCACCTCGCCCACGCTGGTCTCGGCGAGGCCCCCAGCTTGCGCATGATGGGGGGCGTTGCCGGGTCCATCTTCTCCGCCGCTACTCAGTTCTTTCGCCGGGCGTCTCGCCTGTTTTCGGATTGACCAAATGCATCAGTCCGCAGGCAAGGCAGGTGACGCCTACAAACACATTGTCTGTCGGTTCAGACTTGTCGTCGTTCGGGGCGTAGCCTTGCACCCGGAAGCCCGTGTTTGGGCAGCAGTAGAGGAATGGCGGCATCGAGCATCGTTAGCTGGCGTCTAGTCTTGCGCATTGTCTTTGCACGAAAAATAGATAGCAAGTTTGATCACGATCAAACTTGTTGGCCGTCGAGCACCTCCCCACCCCGTCTGAAGAGGACAGGCGCCGTGGTCATGGTCAGTCACTTGCCTTGGTCAACTGACTGGCGCAGGGACGGGAGACTTGTCCGGCCCTCAGGGATGGCACGAACATTGCTGGGAAATGATGCCCATATCCGGGCATCTACCTCCCTTGGGCCGCCTCAGTTGGCGGCCTCCTTTTTTTGAAACGCGCGGTTCCTTACTGGGTCGATTACTGGACCGAACAGGTGAACTACGCCTCGCTCGACTGCGCAAAGCCCTTTCCGGGGCGGTGCATCATCGAACCAGAGTTGCGCGACGCGACGTCCGCGTGGCGGTAGTTCTTGCCATACCCGGTGACAGGCGATGCAGGGCGATCGCGGCATACAGAAGATGGCGCGGGAGTTCGGCGTCGGCCCGGGGACCGTGCAGCCTACGGCGACCTGTTGCGGTTCCTCACGACGCTCACCAACAGCGACCTGGAAAGGCCGGTGCATTGCGTCGCGGGCCAGCGTCTCTGCGTCTCACGGATCGACCGGGACGACGCCGTGCGGGTGTTGGATACAGCGGTCCATCGGGTGGAGACGCGGGCGTGGATGATTACCGTCAGCTGACCGGCCATTATCGAGAAAATAAATAACCAAGCTATATCAGCTATTTGCGACAATTGCCGTGGTCATCAACAATGAGCGCAGGCAGCGTTCGTTAACCCGCTGATCGTTTCCGCACTAAACGCTCATTAATCGATTGATAGCCCGGGGCGCCGGGGCAGCGACGTCCGATCACCCAACTGCGTGGGGTTGAGACTCGCGCGCGCTAA
>JASHRR010001252.1 GCA_030037185.1 Xanthobacteraceae bacterium
TGTTCGTCCACATCAGTGCCGTGGAGCGCGCCGGCCTGCGCGACTTGAAAGAGGGTCAACGCATCGCTTTCGAAGTGGTGGTCGACCGCAAGACCGGCAAATCGGCCGCAGAGAACCTCAAGGCGGTCTAACAACCGTATCAAAGCGAGGCGAGGCCGCCGACGCGGTCTCGCCTTCGTGTCTAAAAAAAGCGCGTCGCGCTCATTCCCGCGGCAGTGGGAATCCAGATGAAGCTCACAAACAACCGGGTCTCGGGACGAGCCGTGTATCGGATCGCGGTGCAATCTCACCGCTTCACGCGCTAAGGGCCGCCGAAAAGCTCGGCAACCGGCGCGCCGAGAATTTGCGCAATAAGAAATAAATTGAGCAGCAGCACCGCGGCGGCGCCGACCATCGCCGCCAGGCGCGTCACCGCGCCGTTGGCAAACCGGCCCATGACGTCGGCTCTGCCGGTGAAGATGATGAGCGCGATCATCGGCAGCGGCAACGCGATGCTGAGCACCACCTGACTGATGACCAGCGCGCGCGTGGCGTTGACGCCGAGCGCGACGACGACGAAGGCCGGTATCGTGGTCACCAGCCGGCGCATCCAGATCGGAATGCGGAAGCCGACGAAACCCTGCATGATCATCTGGCCCGCCATGGTGCCCACGGTCGAGCTTGAGATGCCGGAGGCAATGAGGGACAAAAGGAACAAGCCGGCAGCAGCTCCGCCCAGCAGCGGCGTCAGCGTATGATACGCGGTCTCGATCTCGGCCACATCGCGGTGACCTGCATGGAAGGCGCCCGATGCCGTCATCACCATCGCCATGTTGACGAGGCCGGCGACCGCCAGCGCGACCACCACTTCCAGATTGGAGAAGCGCAGCACCTGGCGTGTCTCCAATTCGCTGCGCACTGGCGTGCGGGCTTGGGTGAGTGCCGAGTGCAGATACACCGCATGCGGCATCACGGTGGCGCCGATGATTCCGACCGCGAGCAGCAGGGCCTCGGCGTCGGCGAGCTGCGGGACCACGACATGAAATG
Organism: Xanthobacteraceae bacterium; assembly: GCA_030037185.1. The sequence goes on from JASHRR010001252.1 coordinate 1,027, forward strand.
CCGCCGCCCCCCAATCGACCGGAGCTATAAACATTTCGATGAGATAACAGAGTGCGATCAGCCCCACCAGGGAGCCGACGATGAGCTCGATCGGCCGGAAGCCTGAACGCTCGAACGTCAGCATGCCATAGGTGATGCAGGCCGTGACCGCCATGCCGATCAGGAGAGGCAAATGAAACAGGAGCGAGAGCCCGATCGCACCGCCGAGGAATTCGGCGAGGTCAGTCGCCATCGCGGCGAGTTCGCTGACGATCCACATTGTCCACACGACGGCCGGCGGAAATTGATCGCGGCACATCTCAGCCAGGTTGCGTCCCGTCACAATGCCGAGCTTTGCCGACAGCGCCTGGAACAACATTGCGATCAGATTGGCCGCCAGCACGACCCACAGGAGATCGTAGCCGTATTTGGCGCCGGCCTGGATGTTGGTGGCGAAATTGCCGGGGTCGACGTAGGCGATCGAAGCCACTACGGCCGGCCCCACGAAGGCCAAATGGGCTGCGAGCCCGCCGCGTCGGCCCGCCAGCACCTCCCGCGCAGCCGCAATGCTGCGTGCGGTCAGCGAGCCGTGGCCTGCCATCGCGGCGTCCCATGCCCGACCCTCGTCCGGCCGCATATCCTGGGTCGATCCGGCTTCGCCGCTGGCTTGTAGCATAAGCTACACTATAGATATGATGCCTCTCTTGTCAATGGATACTACACCTTAGCTTGTTAGCTTGGCGTTAATACTTTGACGCGCGCGCGCAAATATGCTCACGCTTGGGCGAGGCGGGGGAGCGAGGGTGCTATGGCGGCGATCGGAGTGCCCACCAGGGCGCGCAAGGCGACGGTGCAGGGCGTAAACGGCGATCTCCCGGCGGAGCTTACGCAGGCGCGCCGTTTCGGCAAGACAAGGTCGGCCCAGTCTACGGCGCTGCTCGAAGATTATGTCGAGCTGATCGCAGACCTGTTGGCGAGCGCCGGGGAGGCGCGCCCAACCGACATTGCGCGGCGGCTCGGGGTGTCCCATGCCACCGCCATCAAGACGATCTCCCGATTAAAGCGCGCCGGGATGGCGACGGCTCGCCCTTATCGCGGCGTGTTTCTCACCGAGGCCGGCAGCGCGCTGGCAAACCGGGTGCGCGCCCGCCATCGGCTGGTGGTCGATGTGTTACGCGCGATCGGCGTTCCGGCCGAAGCCGCCGAAGCCGACGCAGAGGGTATCGAGCATCACGTCTCGGAGGCCACGCTGAAGGCGTTCGGCCGATTCTTGCAAGCGCGCGAGGAGAAATAGCCTCGGTTGTCGCCGATCATGCAAATCCACCGCGACCACCTCGATTGGGCCTGGCAGGGCGCCGCCGTGCGCCTCGGCGTCACCCGCATGGGCGCCGGCCGGACGATCCTGATGCTGCCCGCCTTGAGCTCGATTTCGACGCGCGGGGAAATGCGGCCGCTGCAGGAGCGGCTTGCGGCTGCGTTTGCAACGGTGGCGATCGACTGGCCCGGCTTCGGGGATGCGCCGCGTCCCGCCGCGCGCTGGCAGCCGCAGGCGTATCGGGCATTTCTCGCCGAGCTGCTTGAAACTGCAATCGAGCACCCGTTCGCGACCGTCGCGGCGGGGCATGCGGCAGGCTACTGCCTGGCGGCCGCGCGCGCGCACCCTGGCACGACCGGCCAGCTTTGTCTGATTGCGCCGACATGGCGCGGTCCACTGCCGACCGTCATCGGCCAACAGCACGCTGCTTTGCGCCACATCGCCCGCGCCGGCGATCTGCCGGCGATCGGCGACCTCATCTACCGGCTCAACGTCAACCCGCTCATGGTGCGGATGATGGCGCTCGGGCATGTCTACCGCGACCCCGCGGCGCTGGCGCCGGACAAGCTCGCCGAGAAACTCGCCGTCACCCGCGCGGCAGGCGCGCGCCATGCCTCGATCCGGTTCGTCGCGGGCGAACTCGACCCGATGACGAGCCGCGCCGAATTCCTCGATACGGCAAGGCAGGTGAGCGAGCCCATCCTGATGATTTACGGCGCCGATACCCCGGCGAAATCCAAGGCCGAGATGGAACAGCTTGCCGGCCTGCCCAACGTCCGTACCGCGCTGCTGCCCGCCGGCAAGCTCGCCATTCATGAGGAGTTTGCCGACGAGGTTGCGGGCGCGCTGCGGGCGTTTCTTCACGGCCCGTGACGCTGAAAGGGGCGCGGCGTTTGCCTGTCAATCGCGGCAGCCTCGTCGCGTGGTCCCCGCCAGCGACGTCATAATAGAAGGCCCGCTCAGGCTTTCATCTCATGCGGCCGGCGGGCCAACGCGTGCAAGCGCCTACGACCCGGCCAGGCAACGGTTCATGAACGCGCGGCGGCCCGGGCCGCGAACTTTCTGGGCGACCGCCTGCTTGAGGCAGGCGAGGTGCGCCTCGCCGACGCAGAGCGTGACGTAGTCCGGCAGCTCCGATGCCTGCACACCCTTGGCGGCGGCATCCTGACTGCAGGCCTGGCGCTTTTTCTCAACGGTGGCGGGCGACTCGTCGGGTTCAGTCGCGGCGGGAGCCGACGGCATCCCGGTGACCGTCAGGTTGCCGGCTGACGGAGCCGAGCCGGCCTTCGGGGGGGCCGGCGTCGCCGGTCCGATCGGACCGGCCGGCGCTCCTGAAATCAGCGCCGCCGCGCCGGGCGGCGGCTTTGCGGCCGTTGTGGCGCTTGGATTGGCCGACGCGGTTGTTTCCGGCAGACTGCGGCCGGCCACCGCTTTGGCTTCCAATGCA
>JASHRR010001253.1 GCA_030037185.1 Xanthobacteraceae bacterium
GGCTTGGCGAAGGTGGCGAGGCCCGCGCGCTGCAAGGATCTTGCAACTGTGCGCGACGTCGCCGTCCCTGCGATCGCGCCGACGCGGATGCCGGGACGGTCGACATCGGCAAGGGTTTTGATGTCGGAGCCGGCCCGCACCAGATAGGTGCTCTCGTACACCACGTAGGGAGGGCCCTGGTCCACGAATTTCTCGCGCTCGGCATCCGCCGGCATGAAGGAGATGTCCCACGCGTCCGTCGCCGCCGCCGCAGCGATCTCTCCCGAGTTCTGATACTCGACGAGCTTCAACGGCACGCCCAGCTTTGCGGCGGCGGCTTTCGCCAGCTCCGCCGTAACGCCGTGCGCCTCGCCGGAGGCGGGATCGCGGGTGGCCCAAAAGGTTGACGCCGCCGGGCCGACTGCGATCGCGACACGCAACGAACCCGTCGGGGCGATTTCGCCGCTGGATGCGGGCGCGTCGATACCGAAAGCCGGACTGGCAAAACGGATCAGCACGGCGAGTAAGATCGTCGGCGACAAATACGCCGCGTTCGAAATGTTTCGATGCATTTTTCTTTTCCTCTCATTGCCGGTAGTGACCATGCGGCGTCCGCCCGTCCCTGCAAGCCTGTGAGAGCAGCTCGGACTCCTTTTCAAGGAGCATACTCGTGAGCGCTTGGCGAAAGATGCGTGGTCTTCCAGGAGGAACCCGCGCACGGACCCGCCGCGATCCGCTCCCTGAGGGCCGCGCCTCAGGCTCCGGTGTCTGCTCACCGGCTCAAGAGCGGCGTCCACCCTATCAAAAATCCGGGGCGGAGGCCTCCGGCAGCGGGAACAGATTCTGATGGAAAATGTCGCCGTTGTTCTCGGCGCAGACCGTCTCCAGGAGCTGGTTCTTCACCTTGCGCCAGCGCTGGACCATGTGAAGCGGTTCGTTGAATGTGTCGGGGTCCTCGACGATCACGGAGGCTTCGAGCGTGTTGCCGTCCGCGGACAGCTTGAAACGCTCGAGCACATGCTCCTTCTCGGTGTGCGGCGTACGAAGATTATCGATGTAACTGTTCTGGGCGGACAGGGCGATGGTGTCGACGACAAGTTCGCCGTTCTCGTATCGTCCGATCGATTCGCCGAACCATGATGGCTTGAGGTTGTCCGAATGCTTGTCGGTCATATAGACGCGGCGGACCATGTGATCGCGTTGCCAGATCATCCATACCTCTTTCGGCGTCTGGATGAAGTACATGGGTTCCGCCGGATAGAGCAGTTGCCCCGGGACGCCGCCAGGGTAGCAGCGCGCTTGCGCGGCGAACCCGACCGCCCGCTTGCCGCTGATGACCTCCTCGTTCGACTCGCGCATCTGCTTGGCGGCCCAGGGCTTGAGTACCGGATCCTTGTAGTTGCCGAGGCGCACCGTCACCTGCCGGCCGTTGGCCCCGACATTGCCTACGTAAGGATAATCGGGGTCCTGCCGGATCGGGCCGCGGCCGGTCCCCGGCGGCGGGTCGAACCAATCGGCGCCGGAGAGCCAGGCGAAGCTGGTCGACGCAAGACGGGGGATCTCGTTCTTCGCCGGCGTCTGCGCCGCAGTTTGCCCGGACGCGATCGCCGTACCGAGGCAGAAGGCCGCCAGCACCAGTGCGGGCGCGGTCTGCATGGGGGCCAAGTCAAAAAGCAATTTCATCGCCGGTATCTCTTTTTCCTTGGGACGCTGCTGACTGGAAAAGCGTGCAGGGGTTGGCAACTCTGGCACACCGTACCCACCGGACCATCCCGAGAGGGCTGCGGCAATGGTGGGCCGGCGGAGCTCAGTCATCAGGCCGGCCCCAACGAGTTTTGGGCGCTGGGCGCCCGCACGGCAAGCTTCGCCCGACCCGGGTCGGCGATGCTCCCGTCATTGCGCACGACGCACGCCGGCTACCGAGGACAGGTCGCGATGGGGCTCGCCGCAGTTATAGTCCTCGATACGAACGTCGCTGCGCAGCGCATAGGCGAAGCGCACCTGCCAGTCGTGCATGTAATATTGCGGATCGTGAATGGTGACGACGTCCTCGAGTTGGGTCGGGCTTACCTTGCGGATACGCTCAAGCGTGCGCAACTCGTCGGTGTGCGGCGCGCCGGTCGCGTCCAAGAAGGTCTTCTCGTTAAAGCCGGCGCTTTCGACCACGAGCGTATCGCCTTCGAAATGGCCGACCGAGTGGCCGTTGTAGAACGGCCAGGTCTCCAGCTCGTCGGCGCCCGGCATCGGCTTGTCGATGGCGATCGGGCGGACCTGGTGGCTGAGTTCGTAGATGATGGTGATCTGCCCGGGGGGTCCGTAGATGATCTCGAACGGATAGGGGTTGGCGAGTACGCGCGGGATGCCGTCGGGCACGCAGAACCTGCGGGCGCTATCGACGATCGAGCCGTCCTTCAGGCCGGCCATGTTCTTCTCGTAGGCGGCCTTGCCCTCCGCAGTGAGCGGCAGCTCGCCGCCGCCGACGACTTGAATCTTGGCGTGGTATTGGGTTGCCCAGTAGATTCCCGATAGATCAGGCGCGGCATCGGCTGCGACGCCCGCACCTGCCGCCGCAAGGGCGAGCGGCACTGCAAGACCAATGCCCGCAAGACAGCGAAAAACTTTCATTGAACTCCTCCCAAGGTGCCTGTGTGCGAACGGTCCGCTCAACCCGTCTGGGTCCACCCCTCTCTCCAGATCGGTCGCTTAGTCCTTGATGTTCGCATCGTTGTGCCGGCTATACGCTAGAACCTTTTGCGATGGCGTTGAATATTCCTGCAGGCGTCATGGCCAGGCTTGTCCCGGTCATCCACGCCTTGCTTGCGATCGGCCGCCACAATGACGTGGATGCCCGCGACAAGCGGGCCTGACACCGGGAGGGCGATTCCACCACATCGGAACTGCTCTAGTCGCTCGCACCGGCCAATCTAAAGGGATCGCAGCACGCTGAAAAGCGGTAACATGAGGTTTGCGAGGTGACGAATGCGCCCCCCAATGGTCGCCGTTGCCGCACACGATCAGAGCCGGAGAAGGTCGCGGTGAGGGCGCGTTTGGCGCTGCGTCTCGCGCATCATCGCGAAAACGGCCGCCGGCGGCCACTCCAA
>JASHRR010001254.1 GCA_030037185.1 Xanthobacteraceae bacterium
TCTTCTGCGCCTGCGGGATCAATGGCGGAATCCGGCCATCGGGCGGATCCACGATCAGCGACGTGCGCGCGCCGGTGCGCTTTGTGGATAAGAATATTGCAAAGTTGTAGCCGCCGGCGAGGTCGCGGTCGGTTGCGCGCCGCCCAAGCAGCGCCGATCGCTCTTGGTTCAGTTCCTCCCGCTGGCCTCGGTGAAAAATTCTTAGTCGGCGTACTTAGCAGGGGCGTTGTAAGGGCGTATCAAATTCGTCTGTTCAAATACCCTGCAGATCCGGTTCGCCCCAAGGCGTTTTCAGCACTTGGCCAGTGGCCGCTGGTCCCTGAGCGTGCGTCGATGTGATGGGTACCGAGATGACGGCCGCCGCTGCGGTCGCGGCGGCTATCATCGAGCCTGGGAAGCGGTTGGGCATGATGATATCCTCTTTGAATTAGGGAAAGCAGAAGGATCCTATCGACTTATCGAACGTGCGGGTGGCAATATCGCTCCCGCAATCGGTGATCTTGCGGTGCGCGCCCGCGGCGGGCATCAGCGCTGCCGATAATGATAGGGCCTCGACGCATCGCGTTTGGCAGCTCGCAGAAGTGAAAATACACCAATTTCGGTGGTGCATGGAAGGCGATGTGATTTGCGCAATTGATGGGTCGGGCTGTGACCAGTCGACGCCGGGAATCTCGGCAACGTTGGCAGGCTCGCGTCACCGCACGGCGTCCCATGGCTGCGGAGAGTGGCGCGCCCGAAGAGAGGGGGCGAGCACTTCAGGAAACCTCGATAAAATCGAAATAAGTTCGCTTGCGTGCCGACCGCGTGATACCAACTAAGTGTACCACCGGCAACTTGGAACCGCTCTCCGGCTGGTAAAGATCAGCATGGTGTGTGGTCATGGCGGCGGGGCCCCTCGCTGGCCCTTCGACACCCTTGCCGCCGATATCGACCCTCGTGATCCCTACCTGCCCAAGGAGGCAAATGCGCGCCGAGAACGATGTTCAACCGTCGTGTCGGTCAACTGACCACCCAACGGCCAAGTAGGACCGTGCCGTTTCCACTGCTGACAGCCGCGGGCGTGAGAACGATGATTCCTGCTCCCCGTAGAGTGTTCTGACCAGGTTTGCCAAGCGAGCCCGAATCAGCTGTGTTTAGGCTCACCGCGCCGTTCGGAAAGAAATCCGCTGGTCTGCCGAGGCGCGGCAAGAGCGTTGCACGGGACACTCCCTCGTTCGCGTCCGCGAAAAAACTCGAAAAGGTCGTATCGCGCCTCGGCCTTTTTCCGAACCTAGAGGATCTTCCCGAAATAGGCATCCGGGTGCGCCTTGTAATCTCCGAACTCGGCATCCGTCATCGGCTGATGAGGATGCGCGACGTTCCATCCGTGAATGTGACCGCGATGGTGGCCTTCTTTTCGCTCTCGTGAACCGTGGCGTAAGTCACGGTGCCGACCATATCCACGCCGCCAACGTTCTGAAAGAGATAAGACTCGCCGATACGCGCGACGAAGCCCCGCCGAACGCTTCGGACGGCAGGCTTCAAAAGTGGTCGGGAACTTCGGGTAATTGAGGAAAGATTGTCCGATGTGGTGGGCGTCGATATGCTTTCGTTTTTGACGAAGATTTCTGAGAGCCTCATATAACCGGGCCCGATTGAAGTATCGGGAATCCCGAGGCCGAATGGCAGCATCGCCCAAAGAGTAATTGCCGCAAATCCTAACACGGTTGTGATTGCAACGGCGCGAACGAAAAGTTCCCCTGCGGATTCGCCGATGGTGCGCGCTAAGGCTTGTTGGGCGCCGGAGTCTGTTTGGCTTTGGTGACCATGTCGCGCACATCTTTTAGCAGAGCTTGTGAGTCGAACACGACGCCGTCGCGGATGGTGTACTTCACGCATTGTTCCTGTACTTCTTTGCGATCCGTGCTCACTCGCGTCACGCCAATTCCGTAGAACACTTTGATATCTGCTAGCGGATTCTCCGAGAGCATGACCAAGTCCGCGAGGTAGCCCGAGCGAACCAACCCCAGCTCCGGATTTTTCACCACTTTGGCGCCGTTTTCCGTGGCCGCATGGATCGTTTCGAGGGGCGAGAAGCCCGCTTCCTCGAGCATCTCGAGCTCGCGAATCGTGCCGAAGCCCCACAGCGCAAACAAAAAGCCCGTGTCTGAGCCAACCGCCACCACGCCACCCTGGTTCTTGTAGTCATTCACAAAATCCATCCAGATGCGGTACGCACGTGCCCAGTCGGCCTCTTTGTTGGAGGTCCACTCGTAAAAATAGGAAGCGTGATGTGCCGGATTCGGCCGAAACGAGTCCATCACCACCGGCAGCGTGAAGATCGGATGCCATGGCAGGTTCGCCGCGCGCGTCACGTCGCGATTCGCTTCATAAATGGTGAACGTCGGCACCATAACGAATCCGGTGCGACGGTGCGTGTCGAGCAGCGATTGAATCACCTCGGTGTGCAGCTTGCTGATGTCCGCTTGCAGCCACGCCCGGCCGGTTTCGAGAAAACGGTCCGGCTCGCTCGAGTAGTTGTAGCTTGGCGGCAAATCCTGAATGGTCTGTCTGGTGAAGGAAGATTCGGGATAGCCGTAATGATGCTCGATTGTCGAAGCGCCTTCGCTAGCGACGTTCACCGCGTTCATAGGATACACGCCGTCCTGCCCGATGTGCACGGCCACGCCCATCCCGTTCTTCCGCGCCTGATCCGCCAACGCATGAAATACGTCTGGCCATAGCCCGGGCTTTCCCCTCACTTTGATGCCGTCTACGCCTAGCGAGTGCCATTCGTCCACGATCTGCCGGGCGCCGTCCGCATTCGAAAAGCGCGCATCCTCGGTCCGTCCCCAAAACGGATACACGTACATGCGCGGCGCAACGATCTGGTTCGCGGCGATTTTCTTTTTCTCGGCGACCATCTCTTTCGGATCGTCGCGCCCAACATTAAAAGTCCGAATCGTCGTTACGCCATGTCCGAGATATAGCTTATAAATGTAGTCGGCAGGCACATCTTTGCTGGTGTTGATGTGCGTGTGCACATCAATCAGGCCCGGCATTACGTACATGCCCTTGCCTTCGATCACGCGGTCCGGCTGCTTCTCTTTGGCCGCGGCGGCCTTTTCGTCCTCAGACCGGCCACGCGCAATCGCGTCCGTCTGGGCAATGCGCTTGATGCGGTTGCCCTCGATGTAGATGTTCACCGGTCCAAACGCCGGCGCCCCCGACCCGTCAATCACCGTCACATCGCGAATCTCCAGCGTCCCATAAGGCCCGCCCTGCTCGGGGCCACTTCCGGCGTTTTGCGCGAAAGCGTTCTGTTGCGCCAGTAGCGCACCTGCACAAAAGCAAACTGCTGCGTAAACTACCGTCGCCATCTTCATGTGAGCTGAGTCTCGCGTAGCGGGGCAATCGTGCCGAGTAGCGGCGCAGCAACCCTGTGCCGGTAACGGTTGGTCCGATGCTGCGCCCCTACCAGCAACCAACAGAGCCCGCAAAGCTAAATACATTGGCAAGGGAAGTCCAGAAGGATTTACGAGCGTCCGCGAACGCTTCGAGTCGGTGCGCGCTGGCCGAAGTTGTTTACGTAGCGAGGCTTGCCGGACAGGCTCGGCAAGGGCGTCGTTGAGATGCGGGATCAGTCGGCCAAAAGTCTTGCGGCCCGTATGGTCAAAATAATGCAACAGCCCGCCCAGCCTTCCGCGACACTGCACAGGCCCGCCTCGTCGCGTTTGCGTGTCACGAGGAAACGCAGGACGTTGTCCTTCCCCCGATGATTACGCTCCGCACGGTAATGCGCAACATATTCGCGCAGCTCGCCAGCAAGGAGCGCTCAGCGATGAGAAGCACCTTGGAGAGGTACTCTTTGGTGAACCGTGATTCCAGCAATGTCCACCCGGCGGCTCTCAAGATGGATGAAAAACAGCACGTAGTAGGTCACCAGACCGCGCAGCGTGAGCACCTCTGCGGTGAAGAAGTCGGTTCCCGCCAGCAGCGCCAA
>JASHRR010001255.1 GCA_030037185.1 Xanthobacteraceae bacterium
CGTTGGTCACATTGCCCCCCTTGTTCGGCATGTTTCCAAGCCTGAAGGCGGTCGTGGTACAGGCACCGCCGACTACGCTGGACTGCGCGGCTTGGTGGCGGCGGCCGTCGATTACTCGATGGACGATGGCCTGTCGCAAATTGAAGCCTGCAACGAGGTCTACAAGGTTCTCAAGAGAGGCGGGGTCCGTCCCCAGCGGCGCGGCCAGAAGATAACCTCAACGACGGTTAGCAACTGGCGAGACGAGGTCCATAGAGCCAAGGACGAGACCAGCGCGGCTGTAATAGCCCACAAGAGCATGCGGATGGGGGCAGAACGCAAATACATCAATGGATTGTCAACCCCAAAGGAGCGGAAGGATTACGTCCTCGGTCGGCTTGCCGAGTATATTTGCAGGGTCCTTCCACCAGAAATCCCGCCCAAACTTTAATACCTGACTAACCCCTATCTTTGTCGAGACCGACCTGAGTTAACCCCTACTCGCACGGGGCTTTGCCCCTGCCTGCGAAAGAGGTAGCCAATGTCGAAAGCGACCACAGAAATCCAACCGGAAGGGCACCGTGTCGGTGCAATTAAGCCGATAGCGGTCACGTTTCCGGATGGCAAAAAACTTACTGGGCTTGGGCAGAGCACGCTTTGGAAGTTAGCTAGTGGCGATTTAAATAACCCGCCGAATACTGCTGGTGCCGCTGTCCCGCTTGCGACCAGTGCAACCACAGGTTCTATGCGTTTGAATGGAGCCCAAGTGACGGAAACCGGCGTAAAGTCGAGACCGGCTTGTCGGGTCGGCTGTCTGCTGCGTCTGGTGCGGCCAGCACGAGCGAATTGAGGCCAGTGGCGCACTGATCTGGCGCAAGACGCCCTCCGGGACCCCCGTCTGTCTCCCTGAGTGGTCAGCCAAGATGGCCGCTTCCGCTCCGGCAACCCCAGCATCGGGCGCTGCACAACCCAACACCCGGCACTGAAGAAGAGGATCACCATGAAGGGACGCACCAAGCCTGACCAATCCACCTAGCCACACGACCGCTCCTACCTCTCCAGGTACAAGCGTGGGCCACCTGGTTACGAATTACGCGTGAGGTGGAGCCCTGCCACCTCCTCCCAACCAGCCATCCGAAGGAGAATCACCACGTGCCGAAGTCCGACCACGCTGCGATAGAAGCCCAGATAAAGGCCCTCGCATCCCGCGCTGGCTATCTCCTCAATTCTCCCACCGTCACCCGGTAGGACTGGGCTTTTCCGGCATTTCTGAGGGAGCGCTGCTGTTCGTAGGGATGGCGACGTCGTGTGCGGGCCATCATTGATATGATTGCAGTATTTGGCTCGCTGGCATTCGTACTCACGGACGTATGCACGGCAGCGGTGCAGATTCGTCTACATCCCAGAGCCAGAAGGTGGGACGGGGCAACCGACCGGTAGAGCGCAGAAACCCAGATAAACATTGCTCTGCGCCATCGCGAGTCTCAGGGCGGGTCGTGGCGCGGTGTCACCGGTTCGCGGTCGCGGTGCAGCCAGGTTATCGAAATGAACGCGCCGAGCCACGAGCCTCCCGCCGCGAATGCGACGTAGACCGGGTTCTCGGTGTAGCTGATCACAGCAAACGCCGACAGCAGGTACCAGAACGCGCTCCAGTTCGCCGCGGCCACACGGCGGTGCGCCGACACGGCCGCCGTGAAGAATACGAAGGCCGCGTCCGTTGTGGCGGTGGAGGCGAGGACGCCGATCGCGATGAGCGGGTTGATGGCAAGATTCATTGAGGGGTTCCGTGGTTAAAATTCGACGCAGTAAGACAAGATGCGCCTGCTTCTGACGGGCGGTCCCGTCCTCATCGATCGGCAACAACATGCGCTGCCAACCTCTTGGTGACTGCCATCGGTGATGTGAAAAGTAGTTTCACATTGTCGTTGGCGAAGATTGTTGCCCCAAACGGCGTACTTGCCACGTGCCAGGTGCAACAACCCGGAGACGCCGGTCGTAAGGGGCGGCTTGCGAACCATCGGTAAGCTCCGAACTCGTCATCATGAAAATCCCATGGTGCATCGTTTAGGCCCGATCGATGGTGTGGCCAATTCGAACACGGCACCGTTTGGGACCAAAGTCCCATCATGGCCTCCGAGGCCATGCTGCCGGATGAGGTGTAGGAGGGGACAACGACAGCCACACCAGGCCCAGCGGGGTGCCGTGGCAAAGTTTGATCGTAATCAAACTTGCCATCTATTTTTCGTGCAAAGACAATGCACAAGGTCGGACGGCCGGCTAGCGATGCTTTGATGCCGCCATTCATCTTCCGCTGCCCGAATACGGGCTTCCGAGTGCAAGGCTGGGCTCCAGACGACGGGTCCGAGACGGCCCCTGTCAATGTCTTTGTGGGCATCACCTGCCTGGCGTGCCGACAGATGCATTTCGTCAATCCGAAAAAGGGCTTCGATTACGTCTTCTCGACCTGGCCAAAATCCAGCTCTACCGTGGCGTCACGACCGAAGATCGTGACGACGCCTTTGACCCGGGAGCGCGTTTCGTCCACCTCTTCCACGACGCCGCGATAGGACCTGAACGGACCTGCGTTCACGCGGACCATGTCACCCTCGAATATTGTGAAGCAATGGCCCCCGATTTCGTGTCCCAGCAGCTATCCGGAATTCTACTCGACTTCGCTCAAGCTGGTGACGTGGGCGAGCGGTTGCTATGCAAGAGGTCGATGACCTCCTTTGCACGCAGCCCAAGAAACCGGCCGACCGCAGATGGGGCGTCGCACGACAACCAGAGAGGGCCGCCGATTTGATTTTTGAGATCCCAATCCTCAAGTCCTCGCGACTGACTTTGCGGGCGATCCGGGCAGATGACTACGGTCATCTAATGGCAATGTCTCAAGACCCCGAAATCGTCAGGCACCTACATGAAGGGCCAGCGCCCTCATCGGCGGTTGTGTGGCAAAGAATGTGCATCGCCTTGGGGCAATGGGCGCTACGCGGTTATGGAATGATGGCTGTTGATGACAGCGACGGGTTCGTCGGACGCCTCGGCGTCCATCACCCCTATGACGCACCTGATCCCCAAATCGGGTATATGTTCTGTAGGCGCGGTTGGGGCAGAGGATACGCGACGGAGGGAGTTGGTCTGATCTTGGATTGGATGTTCAGGACGCACCGGCCACGGCGACTCATAAGCGAAATAGCCCGTGAAAACATTGCATCGGCTCGCGTCGCTTCCAAGCTCGGCGCCACGCTGGAGAAGACGATCCAACGGGACAAAGTCACATTCGATATATGGGCCTATCCGGCACTCAAGAAAATTCAGTCACCCGCGAACATGTAGGACGAGCGTTGCCCCGTCGAGCGCGAGGACCAGCTACACTGCCCTTGCTTCCGAGATGGCTTCCGATAACTGATCTTCTCGAACCTTATTTTCGTCGCCCGTGGCCGCGTGAGCGGCAATCAAGGGGCGGCCTTCGGGCCACCCACTTTATCACTCCCGCGCACCAAAGTTAGGATGTCTGCAAGTGGATAGAGCATCTTAGGCTGCCTCAAATTCTTCGTGTAAATTGTAAAATTAAGGTTCTTATAGAAAGCAGTGGAATTGTCGTCTAACGAAACCAGCGTCAGCGCATAAAATCCGACGTAGTCGGATAGCCGAGCCACTTTGGAAAAAACATCCATCAACGGATGTTGCCCGAGCCCTTGTCGTTTCACGTCCTCATGAACGGCGAGAAAGTTTAGGTGGATTGCCGGGAATGCCACGTCAGTTTTCAAGTAGGTCGATTTGTTCGCATCAGGGAGTTCCGCAACGCTGTCAGTTCCCACCTGAAGAGCGAGTACCCAAGAACGTTTTCTGATTCTTCGAGATGGGCGCAGAACACTCGAAGTTCGTGCCGCCGGACAGCCTTTTCCGCCTTATTTTTTAGGAATCGATCAAGCGGTGTCTTACCGCAGCAGAACCGATTTACGACCGTCCTATCGCAGAACGGCCGTATGTCCACCTTCGTCAGATCGAGGCGAGGCGGCTCTGGCACGGATCACATCTTCATATCGATGATAGCCAAAATTTTTGCGTTAGGACCGCCATGTTCGTTCTGAACACGGCGAACGAACTCGGCAGCCTCTCGCTGCGACCTAAATTTTAACTTTCCGTTGCGTTGAGCAAGAGAATTCCACCAGCGCGCGCGAAGATGTCTATACATCGCTCATTTCGGTCACCCTGGAACAAAAATGTCCCCCACACAACAAGCGGCCCAGACTCGGGGTCGAGGCACCTTGTCTCGGTGTACCATCGCTAGGAAAAGTTACAGTCCCTTTCTGCATAGGGAACGCATCCAAGGGCATATGCGTGGTCGCTGGATTGGCATTTTGAGAGGTGTCACGCTGTCGCGTGAATCAGGCCCGCGCTTGGCGCTGAGCCAGGATGCTGCCGGCAGGCGGCAGCGGCACCAGACGGCACTCAGAGGGTGGCCCGCATCACCGCTATCTGTCCGCCCGTTCGATCCAGTTCGGTATCGCGGTCGCACCAAGCTTGCCGCAGCCGGCTACAGCGCATGCGAGGGCCGAACGATGGCGCCGGGGCATCGTCGGGCCAGTCAAAGCAATGCCAAGGCAGCACCCAGGAAGTGCTTATGCCTTGCGGCATATGACGCTGGCTATCTCCACCGCACCGATGGCGACGGCTATGCCTTCCCTGTTCGCGGCGAAGGCTTCCTGATTGACTGCCGCCATTGCCGCCGCCCGTTCAACTCGAAGGGCCTCCGATGCTGCTCGGTAGGCTGCGAACGAACGATCGTGGAGCGCGCCGCTATAACAGCAGCTCATGACTTTTCGGCTCGCTCTTCCCAACCTCGCCCATCACGTGAATGTGCCCAAAATGGTCGCTTGATGCTCAGAAACCTGGCCCTGGCTTCTGCGGGGATGATTACCACGACGACCATGACCGTGGGCGAATGTTGGCCGCGTTGCTTGCCAGACTTATAAGACGCGAGGCCGCCGCCCGCTCACATCGCATCAAAACTTAACGGCGTTCGGCTTGGCGGTGTATAAGGGTCCCCTCCCAGAATCCGCTTTTCATGCATTGTTCCCATATAAAGTTGCACTGGTTCTCGCAGAACGGCCCGCGTGGTAAGGGACGGGCTTCGCTAGCGCCTCCGAGATAAAGGCAGCGATTGCGTGTGCCTGATAGGGACGCCAATTTCAGCCCGGTGCATGTTGGAGCCGACTGGTGGGCCGCGCTTGCAGCCTGCGAGGGGCGTGTGCTTTGCGACACAGTTCGCTTGTTAACTGGACCTGAAACGGTCGGTGCTCCCGGTTTGTAAAAAGGGTTGGGCATGCACTGGCTGCCAAACCCCCGGTTTCTTCCGTCCTGGGCACATTGCTCACGGCTCGAAAAGTAGCATTCAAGGGTTCGCGTGTCTCCTATGATGCACCACGGATAGTTTACCTCCGCGTGAGCCTTCGGCGATGCAGCGAACAACGCAGATAGTGCGAATGCAGCAGTCATTACCTTTTTCATGTGTTTGTCCTCCCTTGTTGTTCTCCTCCCCTTGGTTGGAAATCGCCGCTCAGATCGCATCAAGACTTAACGGTGTAGAAAATCCCCTCCCATCATCTGCTCTTCATGCTGCGTCAGCGATATCTATGATAACTCTGTCCACCACGACATATGCCCATACATTCCGCGATATATTGGGTACGACCGGCCTGACCGGTGGCGAGCCCTATGTCGGCCGCCTTCTCTTGGCATGCCACGAACATCTCCGCCCGCGACGAGGGCCGTGCAGTGGGCGACACGGTCCGCTTCTTAACTGCATGTGAAGCGGTTGGAGGACTGGGGGTCTGGTTCTCAGCTTGTGCTGTGGCCACCATGGCTCCAAATGCCGCGAAAGCCGTCAGTGCCATCGTAAATTGACGCATTGCTGCCTCCCTGACGGTTTTCTGATTGTTATAGATTGTAGCACACAACTACCTTCGGTGGTCGTTCAGAAGAATAAATTCGCTGTTAAACGGCCAAGGCGCTCCGCCCGGGGCACTGCGAGTCGAGAACGCGCACTAGCCAACGCAAGCTCGCCGCGGCCTGATTTGGGATGTCTGGCCGCTGACGCTTACGAGAACGAACCCACCTGCCCTCAATCTAGTGGACCCACTGAGTGCGCAGGGATGATCGGTTGTGACACGCGGATATGGGGGATGCCGCACAGTCAGTGATCGGGCAAAGCGGACGGCTCTGTTGGGGAGCACAGACGCAAGTGCGTATGCCTTGCAGATCTGA
>JASHRR010001256.1 GCA_030037185.1 Xanthobacteraceae bacterium
CTCGCTGCTCGATGGACCTGCGATCGCGGCCGTCAAGGAGCTCAGAAACCGCAAAGGTGACAAGCGAACGAAGGGAACAAAATACCCTGCTCGAGAATTCTAGTTGCTCCGAAGAGCCTTCGGCACGTCGATTGTGTTGGCGATGGACATGCCGGCAATGGACATGCCGCGCTTGGCCCCTAAGGCAATCCTCAGAAGACTTGTTGCGATCGCCGCGATCGTCCTGGGCGCGGCGGTCGTTTTCGCTTACACCGGCGTCTGGCTCAGCCCGCACCGTCTCACTCCCGACCGTATGGTCGCGGCGCTGAGTGATCGTGGCGGCAACCCGCTCGGTCATCGGTGCAATCATTCGAAAGGCACCTGCTTGACCGGTACGTTCGAGGCGAACGGTGCCGGAGTGCAGCTTTCGACCGCACCGATTTTTACAGCCGGAAACTATCCGGTCATCGGCCGGTTCGCCATCGCAATTGGCAATCCCAATGCAGCAGATGCCTCGGGCCGTGTCCGCAGCATGGCCATACGTGTTGTCACGTCGGGTGGACAGGAACGGCGAAGCGGCATGAATGATAGTCCGATGTTCGTCGTTGCCACGCCGCAGGCCTTCTATGAAATGACATTGGCGCAGGATGTTGATCCGGCAACTGGAAAACCAAATCCCGCTGCATCCGAGCGCTTCTTCGCGGCACATCCCGAAGCTCAACCTGCCGATGGACAGAGTGAGCTTGTGCGCTGGTCCATGCAGCACACAGTGCCGGAGCATTTCGTCGATCATGCGACGCTGGAAAAACTCGGTCCGGATTTTCTCGCGCAAGATCTTAAGCAACGCCTCGCGCAGGGACCGCTGTCTTGGCGCCTTGTCGCGCCCCTGGCGCAGCCGGGCGATCCGTCGAACGACGCAACGAAAGTGTGGCCCGCTGATCGAGAGCATGTCGATATCGGGACGCTTAGCGTCCGACAAGCGCAAGACGAGGCAGACGGACCGTGCCGGGACTACAATTATGACCCGACCATCCTGCCGGTCGGCATCGAGGTCTCCGACGATCCGCTCCTTGCTGCGCGCTCCTTCGCCTATGCGAAGTCGTTCGATCTGCGTACCGCTGAGAGCGCTGACTATCCGAGGACCTCGCGGGCGTCGGGGGCCGCACAGTGACAGGATATTTCACTCCGCTGCAACGGACGTTGCATTGGCTGATGGCGGCCATGGTTCTCTCCACGCTGTTTATCGGCATCGGCATGGTCTCGACGCTGCAACCCAAATTTCTCACGCTGATCGCAATCCATCGGCCCTTGGGTATCGCGATCTTGCTGCTTGCCATATTCCGTCTCCGCGTGCGGCTGCGGCGCGGGGCGCCATCGCTGCCAGCGGATCTGCCGCTTTGGCAAGCGATCAGCGCTAAGGCTTCTCACTACCTTCTCTGCGCCTTGCTGATCGCCATGCCGCTGGTCGGTTGGTCGATGCTTTCAGCTGGTGGCTATCCGATCGTTTTCGGTGGACCGGTCCATCTGCCGAAGATTATGCCGCACAATGACGAGCTTTATGCCTTCCTGCGCAGCGCCCATACGATTCTCGCATTTCTGTTCTTCGCGACCATCCTTCTCCATGTCGGGGCCGCGCTCTTTCATGCGCTGATACGGCAGGACGGCGTGTTTCCGAGTATGGCGGGGCGATGGCAGCAACTGATCGACGGAAGTCACCCATTCCAAAATCGAAGATTCGAGTTAGGACATGGATAGCAGTCCGGCTGTCGATGCCGTCGTCGCGCGCACGGAGCTCGCAATGCCGCCCGCACTCATCGTCGAGATGGCGAAGGGCTTTTCGCTCTGCATGGTGAACGGATCATGAGCGGTCGTGCCGACGAAATCATCGACCTCGCGAACACCAATCTTTGCCGCTGAGGAGAATAGGCCATGGAGCCCACAGCGCTTCTCCTGTCCCGGGTACAGTGGGCGTTCACGATTTCGTTTCACATCATCTTTCCGGCGTTCACCATCGGGCTCGCGGCGTGGCTCACGGTTCTGGAGGCACTTCACTTCGCGACCGGGCGTCCTGCCTATCGTCTGATCTTTGAATTCTGGCTGAAGATTTTCGGTGTGGTGTTTGGGCTCGGCGTTGTCTCCGGGATTGTCATGGCGTTCCAGTTCGGCACCAACTGGAGCGAGTTGTCGCGGATGTCGGGACCCATCCAGGGCCCGTTGTTGTCCTACGAGACCTTCACGGGCTTCGCCTTGGAGGCGAGCTTCTTCGGCATCCTGCTGTTTGGCCGGTCTCGCGTGCCGCCGTGGTTTTATCTGTTTTCGACCGCGATGGTCGCATTCGGCACCGCAATGTCAGCCTTCTGGATCATGACGAACAACACCTGGATGCAGGTGCCGGTCGGCTACGCCAGCGAGCGGGGCATGTTCGCTCCGACCGACTGGTTCAAGATTGTCCTCAATCCGGTCGTCTGGATGCGCTTCCCCCATATGCTTGTCGCGGCGTTCCTCACTGGCGCATTCTGCGTCGCGGCAACCGGCGCATGGTACCTGCTGCGCGGAAGGTTTGCCGCCGAGGCGCGGGTCATGCTGCGCATGGGGCTGTATCTCGCGACGATACTCCTGCCGGTGCAGCTTTTCTTCGGGCATCTCAACGGCGGCTACGTCCATGAGTATCAGCCGGCCAAGTTCGCCGCCATCGAAGCCCGCTGGCATGACGAGCAGCCGGCCGCCGAGGTCCTCATTGGAATCCCCGATCCGGCAACGGAGAGCAACAAATATGCGCTAACGATCCCCGTCCTCGGCAGCCTCATCGCAAGCTTGAGCTTCACCTCTAAGGAGGTCGGGCTGACCGACTTTCCACCCCAGGACCGGCCTCCAATGCTCATCCCTTTCTTTGCATTCCGGATCATGGTCGGCTGTTGGCTGATCATGCTGGTGCTCGCCGGGGCTGGATCCTATTCGATCGCCAAGGGCCACATCGAGGAAAATCGGCCCTTGCTATGGGCGACATTCCTTAGCTTTCCCCTGCCGTTCGTCGCGATACTGACCGGCTGGTTCACCGCGGAGGTGGGCCGCCAGCCCTGGACCATTTACGGCGTACTGCGCACCGCGGACGCCGTAACGCCGTTCCTGACGGCGCGCTCAGCGACGATCTCGCTTGTCGTTTATTGCGCAATCTACCTCTTCATCTTTGCCTTCGGCAGTTTCTACATTCACCGGCTGCTGCGCGCGGGCCCGGTCGGGCATCTCGCTCTGCCGCCGATGGCCGCTATCCCCAACCGGCCCATGTCGGTCGTCGAGCCGCACACCGGGGACGTTCTTCACATTCCGACGGGAGAGTAACGATGGCCATGTTCTGGATTGCGGTGCTCGCCATCAGCATCCTGCTTTACGTCCTGCTAGACGGCTTCGACCTCGGCGTCGGCATGCTTTTCGGCGCGGCGCGGGACGAGCCACAGCGGCACGCCATGATAAATGCGGTGGCGCCGATCTGGGACGGCAACGAGACCTGGCTTGTCGTATCCGGCGTGATCCTGTGGGGCGCGTTTCCGATCGTCTATTCAACGCTGATGTCGGCGTTCTATCTGCCGGTGCTGTTGATGCTGGCGGGGCTGATCCTGCGCGGCGTGGCGTTCGAGTTCCGGCGCAAGGCCGAACGAATGCGCTGGATCTGGAACGCGAGCTTTGCGGGCGGATCGCTTGTCGCGGCATTCATGCAGGGCCTGATGGTGGGCTCACTGGCGAAGGGCCTGCCGTTTGCCGAAGGTCGCTACGTTGGCGGCGAATTCGGCTGGCTCAGCGCCTTTGCGGTGCTTTGCGGTATCGGCCTGTGTGTCGGCTATGCGCTTCTTGGCGGTTGCTGGCTCGTCAGAAAATGTGAAGGCGAGGTGCGCGACATCGCTTATCGCTTCATTCCCTATTTGTCGATCGGGCTGCTCGTCTTCCTGGCCGTCGTGTTCGTCTATGCCATGGTCGAAGATCTTGAGGTCATGAGGCGATGGCTCGAGCGGCCGTATTTGTTTATTTTCCCGATCATCGGCGGGCTTGCCACGATCGTCATCGCCGCAACCGTTCGCCGCCGCCAGGATGGACCGCCCTTCGCCATGGTGACACTCATTTTCATGGCGGCCTTCGGGACGCTCGCGATCTCATTCTGGCCCTACATGATCCCCTTCGCCATCACCGTCGCGGATGCCGCGGCCCCTCATTCCTCCCTCGCGTTCATGTTCTGGGGAGCAGGACTTTTCGTCTTCCCGCTCATGCTCCTCTACACGGCGATCAGCCTGAGTGTGTTCAGAGGGAAGGTCAGAGCAGCCGCAGACCACTACTAAATTTCGCAGCTCGTCGGTGAGCCGCGATCAGCGCGCCAATGCTGTTGCGAGCGGCTATTCAACCCGACGTTAGGGTATTCGAGGGTATCGTACCACGGCTCGTCAAGACACCTCAGCAGCCGGTGGCACGCAGTGGCCGGCTCGGGCGGAAAACGAGCGGGATCGAGAAGAACCGCCCCTTGGCCCCGGGATGTTTCCTGATCTGGCACATGTCGGCAGTTTGGAACAAGCGAAGCCGAGTGGCGTTCAAACTCCAGATATGTCGAGCTTGGTTCTAAACTGGACGTATCAAGCGCCGCAGCATCAAGAAAGCGGGCCGGAAAGACCCGCCGAGGACGCCAATAGTGAGCATCATACCGCGTGTGAGGAGATCTTTAACCAAAGGCTCAACTAGACAGACTGCCGTCCCCCTATTTCAACAAAAGGCTCGCGACCCCGCCGCGCTCACGAAAGCGGGGCATCACCAACATCGGCGCGAAGGCGAGGTTAGTGTTTATACCGTCGGAAGCTATCTTGCGGCGCGTCTCTCCCAAATCGGGCTTAAGCATCACTTTGCTGTGGCTGGCGACTTCAACCTGGTGTTGCTCGACGAATTATTGACTAACAAAGATTTGGAACAGGTCTATTGCTGCAATGAGCTGAACTGTGGTTACAGTGCCGAAGGATATGCGCGTGCAAACGGCGCCGCCGCTGCCGTCACCACGTTTAGCGTCGGAGCGATTTCGGCCTTCAATGCCCTGGCCGGAGCCTACGCGGAGAATTTGCCTGTCATTTTAGTGTCCGGCGCGCCGAATACGAACGATCGTGCGACCGAACACTTGCTACACCACACGCTCGCCACCCACGACTTCGCTTATCAATTGGAGATGGCTAAGAGGATCACCTGCGCCGCCGTATCCATAACGTCGGAAGCGGATGCGCCGGGCCAGATCGATTACGCGCTTCGCACGGCGCTCCGCGACCGCAAGCCCGCTTTCATTGAGATCGCGTGCAATATCGCCGCCGCGCCCTGCGCCGCACCCGGACCGGTCAGCTCGTTACTCAATGGGGACCGCGGCGACAGTGAAACGCTAAATGCGGCTGCGACGGCAGCTGCCGAGTTCATGCGCGAGAAGCGAAAGCCGCTTGTGCTCATTGGAAGCAAGCTGCGAGCCGCGGACGCAGAAAAGGAAGCGATCGAACTCGCCGAATCACTCGGCTGCGCCGTCGCGGTTATGGCTGCCGCGAAGAGCTTTTTTCCGGAGGATCATCCACAATTTGCCGGTATTTATTGGGGCGAGGTCAGTTCGCCGGGAACCCGTGAGATCGTTGACTGGTCGGACGCCATCATCAGCATCGGTGCCATCTTCAACGACTATTCCACGGTGGGATGGACCGCCGAGCCGCGTGGTCCCGGTATCCTGCTCGCGGACATCAACCGGGTCCAGTTTGCTGGGCATGATTTCAGCCGCATTTGCTTACGTGACTTCCTCGCGGCCCTGGCCCGAAAGGTCCAGAAGCGCGACGCGACCATGGTCGAATTTCTACGCATTCGGAGGGCCGAGCGCGGTACCGAGTGGTCGGCCGAACCGGTTGGGCCGCTCAAGCGTGTCGAGATCGTAAGGCAGATTAATTCCCTAATAACCGCCGATACAACGGTAGTCGTCGAGACCGGTGACTCCTGGTTCAACGGCATGTTGCTCAAGCTGCCAGGTGGCGCGCGTTTCGAGATCGAGATGCAATGGGGTAGTATTGGCTGGTCGGTACCGGCTACATTCGGCTATGCGGTTGCCGCGCCACACCGTCGTGTGATCGCAATGATCGGCGATGGCTCCTTTCAACTCACCGCGCAAGAGGTGGCGCAGATGATTCGGCGCAAGCTGCCCGTCATCATCTTCTTAGTGAACAATCGTGGTTACACGATCGAGGTCGAAATCCATGATGGTCCCTACAACAATATCAAAAACTGGGACTATGCTGGTTTGCTGGAGGTCTTCAATGCGGGCGAGGGCCGCGGGCTAGGTCTGCGCGCAACCACGGGCGAAGAACTCGCCAAAGCAATCAAGCTCGCTATTGCCAACCGGGAAGGACCCACGCTGATCGAGTGCGTGATTGACCGTGATGATTGTAGCCCGCAGCTTATCTCATGGGGCCGCCTAGTGGCAAACGCGAACGCTCGTCCGCCTCGCCCGCAATAGCGTTGCGCTCAGTGGCGAACAAGCCGTGGTTGGTTCACGGCAGGGAACATGACGGAACGAACAGCGCGGCACGGCGCCCCGGGACCACTCTATTTCTGGAATGGGTCAGATTCGACCGTCGCGGTCGATCTGGTGCCGAGGCAGCAGACGCCCCTGATAGCTTCCTGCCGGTGCCGGTAACGGAAGAGTTGGGCATCACCGGGCTTCACGATTGGTGCCGTTTCATGAAGCCCTAGCCCATTTCTCGACCTGCAACGGCGGCCACCGCCGGGCGGTCTCCGACCGAAAGGAAGAGTTCATGATCCGATGTGTGAGACTGTGGACCGGCGACGATGGCAATTCGCATTATGAGGAAGGAATAATCGATCTTTCCCGGGGCGAGAGAGGTGACGTTCTGAGCGACGCGGTCGGCGGTATCAGTCTCTTCTTCCAGGAGACCAAATCCGGCGGATCCTATGAGTGGCACAAGGATCCGGTTCCCCGCTTTGTCGTCACGCTCAGCGGTACGCTGGAATTCGAGACACGCGGTGGCGAGCGCTTCACCATCCGCCCGGGTGACGTCCTGCTGGCCCAGGATAACACGGGCACGGGGCATCGCTGGAAGTTGATCGGCGATGAACCTTGGCGGCGCGCTTACCTCGTGTTCCCGACGGGCGCCGCGCTTCCGTTCAAAGTCAATTCGGCCCACGGGATTCCGCATGATTAAAGGCGGGAAGGTCGCCAAGGACGTTTAGCCGCCTTGGATTCGCGCCGATGCTGAACGGCGCGACAACACAAGGCGAGGTCTTCACAAACTGGAAAGGCCCGCATGAGTACCGAACCAGACGTCGTCCTGATTGGCGCAGGCATTATGAGCTCAACCGTCGGCGTTTTCCTGAAAGAACTGGAGCCGTCGTTCTCCATCACCATGTTCGAGAGGTTGGAGGATTGCGCGCTCGAGAGCTCGGAAGCTTGGAACAACGCAGGTACCGGCCACGCCGCCAATTGCGAGATGAACTACACGCCCGAACGGCCGGACGGCACCGTCGACATTTCCAGGGCCCTGGAGGTCAATGTCGAGTTCGATCTGTCGCGGCAGTTCTGGACATATCTGGTGAAGAAGGGCGCCATCGCCGACCCCCGCAGCTTCATCCATCCGGTACCGCATATGAGTTTCGTGCACGACGACCGCAACGTCGCCTTTCTCAAGAAACGGTACGCCGCGATGTCGGCCCATCATTGCTATCAGGGCATGGAGTACAGCGAGGACCGCGGCCAGATCACCGACTGGGCTCCGCTGGTGATGGAAGGGCGCGCCGCCGACGAACCGGTCGCGGCAACGCGCATCATCTCCGGCACTGACGTCGACTATGGCGCGCTCACACACCATTTGGTGCACTACCTGGTCGGCCAGCCCGGCTGCAGCGTGCGTTACAAGACCCGCGTCACCAACCTCGTGCGCGCCGACAATAAGCGCTGGCGCATTGAGGTGCAGGACCTCGACAGCGGCGAGAGGCGCTCGGTCACCGCCAAATTCGTCTTCATCGGCGCAGGCGGCGCCGCCCTGCCGCTGCTGCAGAAATCCGACATTCCGGAAGGACGCGGTTACGCTGGCTTCCCGGTGAGCGGAATCTGGCTGCGCTGCGATGATCCCGAGGTCAACAAGCGCCACCACGCCAAAGTCTACGGCAAAGCCTCGGTGGGGTCGCCGCCGATGTCGGTGCCCCATCTCGATACCCGAGTTATCGGCGGACAGCATTCGCTGTTGTTCGGTCCCTATGCCGGCTTCTCTACCAAATTCCTGAAGCACGGCTCGCTGCTCGATCTCGTCGAGTCGATCCGTCCCGCCAATATCGAGCCGTTGCTCGCCGTCGCCCGCGACAATTTCGGCCTGAGCGAATACCTCATCGAGCAGGTGCTGCAGTCCGAAAGTCACCGCCTGGCGACGCTGGACGAGTACTACCCGAAGGCGGATCCGAAGGATTGGCGGCTGCAGATCGCCGGACAGCGCGTGCAGATCATCAAGCCTGACGTCAAACGGGGAGGGCTCCTGGAATTCGGCACCGAGCTCGTCGGCTCGGCGGATTCTTCCCTGGTGGCGCTGCTCGGCGCCTCGCCTGGCGCCTCGACTGCGGTCTTCATCACGATCAGCGTGCTGCAAAAGTGCTTTGCGGGCGAACTGATGGAGCAGGCGTGGCTGCCGAAACTCAAGGAGATGATCCCTTCCTACGGCATTTCGCTGATCGAGGACGCAGCCGTCACCCGCAAGATCCGTTCCGAGACCGCGCGGGCCCTCAAAATCGAGGACGTGAACGCGAAGTCGACGCAGTCACTGGATCGAACGGCGGCTGCCCGATAAAGCCGGCGGCAATGGGGCGCAAGCCCCGCTGCTGCCGAAGCGCCGCCAAAAGGGCGATTTCGTCGAGCGGATTGAGCCTCCAAAAGCGAGCCGCGGCAGAAAATCGCCATTTATGGACCAGCGCCATAACGGAGACGTCAAAATGGGTAGCATCAGAAAAGAGACCGACAGCCTCGGTGTGGTTGAAGTGCCCGCAGACAAGCTGTGGGGTGCGCAAACCCAACGCTCGCTTGAGCATTTCAGCATTGGCCGGGACCTCATGCCACGCGAGCTGATCACGGCCTATGCGACGCTGAAGAAAGCCTGTGCCATTGTCAACAATGACGACAAGCGGCTCGATGATCAACGCTACAAATTGATCGTCCAGGCCTGCGATGAGATCCTGGCCGGCAAACACCACGACATGTTTCCGTTACACGTCTGGATGACCGGTAGCGGCACGCAGTTCAACATGAATGTCAATGAAGTGATCTCCAACCGCTGCTGCCAGCTCGCCGGAACGCCGCTCGGCAGCCACGCGCCAGTTCATCCCAACGATCACGTCAACATGGCGCAGTCGTCGAACGATAGTTTCCCTTCGGCGATGTACATCGCCGCCGCGGTCAACGTGAAGCAGCGCCTCGTTCCGGCGGTAACCGCACTGCACGATGCCATCGGCGCCAAGGCCAAGGCGTGGGATAACATCATCAAGATCGGCCGCACCCATATGCAGGACGCCACCCCGCTGACCTTGGGGCAGGAATGGTCCGGCTATGCCGGGATGTTGTCGGACGAGCTGGAGCGGATCGAAGCGGCGCTCAAGGGCATATACCACCTGGCGCTCGGCGGCACCGCGGTCGGGACGGGCATCAATTCGGCGCCGGGCTTCGCCGAAGCGGCAGCGGCCGAAATCGCGAAGCTGACTGGTCTGCCCTTCGTCACCGCGCCCAACAAGTTCACAGTTCAGGGCTCCCACGATGCGCTGGTGCAGCTTTCAGGAACGTTGCGGACGCTGGCGGTGTCGCTCTACAAGATCGCCAACGACATCCGCCTGATGTCGTGCGGGCCGCGGGCCGGATTTGCCGAGCTGGAGATCCCCGAGAATGAGCCGGGGTCTTCGATCATGCCCGGCAAGGTCAATCCGACCCAGTGTGAGGCGCTCGCCATGGTCGCGGTGCAGGTGATGGCCAATGACGTCGCTGTCGGCTTCGGCGGCGCCGGGGGTTACCTGGAAATGAACGTCTACAAGCCATTGATGATCTTCAACGTCGCGCACTCGATCACCATCATGACCGACGGTTGCACCAATTTCCGCAAGTTCCTGGTCGAGGGCACCAAGCCGAACCTGAAGAAGATCAACGAATATGTCGAGCGCTCGTTGATGCTGGTGACGGCGCTCTCACCGGTCATCGGCTACGACAAGGCCTCGAAGATCGCCCACTACGCCATGGACAACGACCTCACGCTGAAAGAGGCCGCGCTAAAGCTGGGCTTTGTCAGCGAGGCGGAGTTCGATCGCATTGTCGATGCCAAGAAAATGGTGAAGCCGTACGTGGCGGGTTCCGCCGCTCATTGAGCCGCTAAACGCGTTGCGACCAGCACACTCGAGCCGGCTGCAACCGCGCCGTCAGATCCGACGCGACCGCTGTGGGGAAGACTCAATGACTGCCGATGAGCGACCTCGATTGGTTCTCGGTTTTGCCAGGGTTCTCTATGTCAATGGACAAGCCACGGAACAGACGGTGGGTGCGGCCGAGGCCTTGCTCGAGCGCTGGGACTGCGCGCGACCGTCGTGCCGCGCTGGGGTGGGCTGGAGCTTCTGGTCGACAACCAGTGGGGCATGCTGACGGTCCAGGTGGCGGCCGATCCGGCGGGCGTGGAAATGGATCGCGTGGCTTCGGCGATGCGGGCGATCGACGCCATCGAAGCTGGCCGTCTCACGGCGGATGCCGCCATCAAGAGCATCGAGGAATTCTCGCGCGCGCCGACCTGGCTGTTCGCGCTAGCCGCGGCGGCCGGCGCGGTGGCATTGGCGATGATCTTCGGCGTCCAGCATATGTCGGCCGCGACTCTGATATTTGTGAGCGCCGGTGCCGGCGCATTGTTGCGCCGCGGTTTGGGCCGTCGGAGCCGTAATCTCTTCCTGCAGCCTGGTTTGAAGGATGACCGCCGCTAGCTTATAGTTCAAATGTATGCACTGGATACGCCATGAAACCCGCAATCGTACTTGCGCTGCTGTCAGCCGCGTCAGCCCATGCGGCTGAGATCACAGTGAACAAGAACACAACACCGCCAAGCGTTACGCTCAGCGGCGCAATTCAGTTTGGTGACGAGTGGAAGTTTATTAATGTAATCAGGGACCTGGGGAAGGTAACAGTCAGGCTCAATTCGCAGGGCGGCAAAATTGACCCCGCGATGAAAATTGGGTTCGAGGTGCGCAGCTGGAAAATGACCACTGAGGTCGTTGATACCTGCCAGTCAGCTTGTGCCCTGATATGGGTAGCGGGAGTTGACCGTCGTTTGCCCCTAGAAACCAGCTTGGGGTTTCACCAGCCGCACAATCAAGATGGCTCAGCGTCGGTTGAGGGTATTAAGCGCATAGAGCAGTATTTGCGCTTCCTCGGGTATGGTGAAGACACAGTCAAGTTTGCAGTACATATGCCACCCCAAGGCATGGCTTGGGTCATGAGCGTCACCCAGGCTGAAACGCTTGGCCTGGTCGGGGTCAACCACCCGGTAAAACAGGCCCCGCCTGCAACACCGGCTAATGTGGTAGCAAGTACACCGCCGTATTCTCCACCGCTGCCACAGCTAAATGTGCCTTGGCCGCTACGTCGCTGAACGATGTCCTACGTGGTCCACCAAAGTCGCAGGCTGCGACGTTGCAGCACCTTGGCATGGACCTTGGCGAACGGCGCGGGGGTGACCAAACTTCTCCAGAGAGAAAGTTTGCCAGCGCTTGCAATTGCAGCACATGCAGCCTCGCAAGATCTCAGCGGGGTCTGGCGGGCGAGGTGGCAGCAGGGCCCAGCGCCTCAAGAACAGCGTGTGCGCGCGACACCCGAGACGCCACAGATCAACCCGTAACGGGTATCCGCTGATTTTGCAGCGTAGCCAGCAGACATCCGTTACGGCTGTCAAGTGGAATGTAACGGCTATCTGCAGGGAGACGCGCCGCCGATGTTGCGTCATGAGGATCGATAATCACAACGCGCCTGGCTCAATTCCGTAGCTACGGCCAGCGAGCGATCGCGTCCTGGCCGAGGCTCCCCTCCTCCTGAATGCGCACCGACGTGTTCCGTCCTCAAGCCTGACCTTGGTGACGTTGGAGCGCCCGGCAAAGATTGTTTTGCCGTACGCCAGATGCAGGCGCATGATCTCATCCCGCCACGGCTGCTCTGAATGGCCCGCGCAGACGCCGCGCTGGTCGAGAGCCTGGCGACAACGCGCAATGTTTATCGATTATTATAACAAAACATGGTTCAGCCCACCCTGGGCATCAATGGGCGAGGCCCACGCCCTGCAAGAAAAAGACCCGCACTGGCACCTGGACGACGTCTACAACAGCGCCGGCGGTGGCAAGGCACCCACATGGCCGTCTTCATCCTGCACCTGCACGGCTAGCGAACCGGATAACGACGGGCCGCCGGCGACGATGGCGGAGTGCCGGAGACCTGCGCTTCGCATCGAGAGGCCAAGGCTAATGCAGCGGGACCCGATTTGACATCGCTGCTCCGCGGCACACAAAATGCCCGCGGCCAAGTCACGGGCGGGCAAGAAGCGGGAGGGCTGAAGGTGACAGACTCGGACCAGGCAGATCACTCTCTGCGCGAGATGGCTGAGCGGATCGAAAAAGAGCTTTCGGTCACCCAACGTCTTCTCAACATTGCCAAGCTGCATCAGCGCACGACCTGGCCGGGCGAACGTGCCGCTGCCGCCGAAGCCTTCGTGCGGGCTGCGCGGGGGACTCGCTGGGAGGGTTGGTCGCCGGAAGAGTTTCTGCGCGGTGGCCAGACGCGCTCGAAGCCACAGCCGACCAGTCATAACCGAAGCAAGGGCACCGGTGCCGGCGTGGTCGCATCCTTTGTCCTCGCCGCCATCGCCGCCGGCGCTGTCTTGCAGCAAGTGCCGGAGCACAACCCACCGCCGGCAGCGCAAACGCCGTCTTCTGACCCGCAGGTAAGTGCCGTGCCGTCGGATGACATCGCACCGCTTGCGCGCAAGGAGATTAACGTTGTTGCGGCGGAGCAGCAGGCCGAGGCACCCTTGCAGACTGTCACGCCTGTTGCACCGGAAGTCACGCCGCCAGCTTCGCCTGCACCGTTGACGCTAGAGTACCGAGCGGAATTTTTGGTCTACTATCTGACGGCCGTCGAGAACCGCGGAAACGTCGATGACCTGTCCCATTATTATTCCGACACCATCAATTATTACGGCAAGCCGACGGCCAAGTCCGGCGTTGTCGCCGATAAAATAAAATTCATGCGGAGATGGCCGAATCGTAAATACACGATCAGGCCGGAAAGCCTGACGATAGCCTGCGACATTCTGAGATGCACCGCTGATGGCGTGATCGACTTCGATGTTTCAAATGCAGGAAAGCGGTCAACCGGCACCGCCAGTTTCACCTATCATTTGCTTATGAGGCTCAATAACTCTGGGCCACCCCTGCTGATCACCGCCGAAAACAGCATCGTCGCCAGAAGGACAGTCACCGACATCAGCCAGCAGCCCGTCGAAGCCGATAGGAGCCTGACGAGATAATGAAACGGGATGGAGGGCTGGCCCCGTTCGAAGATGATTTCGAGATGCGGCGGCATGCCGACGCGACACTGCGACTTCAACGAATCGGCACCCTCCTCATTGGTAAGGGCACCAAGTGTGTTGTATAAGCACGTCCTCGACGCTGCCATTGATTTGATGTCCGCCGACATCGGGAGCATGCAGCTATTCCACCCGGAGCGGGGTGAACTCCAGCTACTGGCCCAAAGGGGATTTCCTCAATCGGTCGCTCACTGGGAATGGGTTCGGCACCATCTTCCGTGGGATGGCACTATCCGCCGGCCGTCGGGTCCTGGTGCCTGATATCGAGGCCTGTGAAGCTATGGCGGCTGACCTCGACGCCTTTCGGTGGTCAGGCGTTCGCGCTGTTCAGTCCACTCCACTTCTCGCCCGGTCCGGCCGGCTATTGCCAGACAAGCCGCGGACCTGATCGAGCGCAATGAGGTTGAAAAGGCGTTGCGCGAAAGTAGGGAGCAGTTTCGGTGGATCGCTTCCATTGTCGAGTTCAGTGATGACGCAATTGTCGGCAAGAACCTCGATGGTATCATCACGAGTTGGAGCAAGGGCGCGGAGCGGCTCTTTGATTATTTGGCGGAGGAGGTCGTCGGCAAACCAGGGACTATCCTGATCCTATCAGAGCGCCACCATGAGGAGCTTGCGATTATCGAGCGTATCCGGCGCGGTGATCTCGTCGATCATTATGAAACCATTCGCCGACGCAAGGACGGAGGCTTGATCGATGTTTTCGCTGACCATTTCGCCTATGAGAGATGGCGCAGGAAAGGTCGTCGGCACTTCAACGATTGCTCGTAATGTTACTGAGCGCAAGCGAAGTGAGTTGCAAGTTTCTACTCTCGCTCGCGAGGTAGAACCGAGCTAAAAACCTATTTGCAAATGTGAAGGCGACGGTGCAGCTTTCACAAGCTGGCACGCCAGATGGTCTCAAGGAGGCGATCGCGGGGCGCATCGAGGCGCTTGCAAATGTCCATTCGCTGTTCATCCAATCACGCTGGACAGGAGCGGAGCTGGGCCATCTCGTCAAGCAGGAGCTGTCGCCCTATTCGCGAGACGGGGAGAACGCAGATTGATGGGCCGACCGTCATGCTAAAAGCAAGACGTGGTACAGGCGATTGCGGTGGCCCTGCACGAGTTGGCCACAAACGCCGCAAAGTAGGGTGCTCTACTCCTATCCGACGCGAAAGGTCAGGTTCGTGTCGGGTGGTCGCGTGCGCAGATGGACGGGTCGTACTGCGCTGGATCGACGCGGGAGGCCCGCCAGTCAATCCACCGACGCGCAAGGGCTTTGGCACTCATGTATCGAGCCGGCCATCAAGGCAATTTATAGAAACAACTTCAACGCGGGGTCGCGTCCTCCAGTAAGGCCTACATCACACGCGCGGTTCGTGGCGCTATCTCTGGCGGCATCCAAGGCTTCCGAGGTGGCGCTGGAAATCAAGGCCGCGTGGCGGTCGACCCAGGACACCTGATGA
>JASHRR010001257.1 GCA_030037185.1 Xanthobacteraceae bacterium
CGGCAGACCGTTGATCACCCAATTGGTCATGTGGACCATGTTGAACCACATGAAGCCCAGCGCATGGACCGAAATGAAGCGATTAGTCATTCCCAGCGCCTGGTCGTTCCAGTTGTAGGCGGCATGGAAGGAGATCGGCTTGCCCATTTCCTCGAGCAGCGCGTAGGTCTTGACATAGGCGTTGTCGTGCACCGGCCTGTAGCGCGGCGACGTCACCATGAACCCGACCACGCCCTGGCGGTCGCCGAATTCCTTCACGGTCCTAAAGGCTGCTTCGGGATCGTTGAACGGTAGATAGAGCATGGAGATCAGCCGCGGCTCGGGGCCAAGGATGCGTTCACAGAGCCAGCGGTTGTAGCCCTGCGCCATCGCGACCTCGACCTCGACCTGGGGATGCAGGCCGAGAAACAGCATCGGCGTCGGAAACAGACAGGCATAGTCGACGCCCATCGCATCCATCCACAGCTTCGTCATGGCGATGTCGCGGTGGGTATCGGCCGGCACCTTTTGGTATTTGCGCAATTCGTGGCGAATGATGCGACCGCCGGTGTCCTGGTAGCCGACCTGGGAATTCATCATTGAGGAACGGCCGGGACGCTTGGTCGATTCGATCGCAGCGCGCCGGATCACCGGATTGTCGATGTACTGAAACAGGTCCTTGTAGGACTCGTTCTCGTAGTGGTGGGAATCGACGTCGACGATCAGGAAATCCTGGTAGTTGCGCAAGCGCGCCTGGGCCGCGGCGTGCGCCAAATGCTTGGTGACCGAGAACTGGTCGAACCGCAGGTCGCGGACTTCCGAGCGAGGCATGTCCATGGGGGTTCTCCGTGACGTTTTCTCCCCTCCCCTACGGGCAGGGTAATCGCACGTGGCGCGGCCCTCCTCTTGCGCCTTGCTCGCCGGGAGAGGATCGCGCTGAGGGGACCTCTGCGCAAGCTCGCACTTGCGACTGAGAGCCGAGGAGGCCGGAATTTGAGCTCTCCCCGCGCGGGAGAGGCAAGGCCCACGGGCACGCCACAGCTTAACTTCCCGCATACCTCATTCACGCGGCATGGCCTAGGCGACGACGAAGACATCTTCGCCTCGCCGCACCACTTCGTATTTGCGCAGCTTCAGCTTGCGGTTGCCGACGCATTCTCCGGTCTTGAGCTCATATTCGTAGCCGTGCCACGGGCAGACGAAATGCATCTCATCGCCGAACGACTGGCCCTGATAGGTGCGGTCAGCGGCGATGAGATCGATCACCCGGTTGATGAGCACCCCCTCGCAGGCCGGCCCGCCCGCATGCAGGCAATAATTGCTGTAGGCATAGAAGGCGCCGTCCTTCAAGAACACGCCGATCTCGTGCGGCCCGGCAGTAACGATCCGCCGGTCGCCGTCGGCCAAATCAGCGGCCTTGCCGACAAACCATTCAGCCATCAATGTCCCTCCGCTGCGTGCCATGAACGAACGTGAAAGCCTACGCAAGTTTGATTGGGCGCGCCAATGCGCTTCGCCAAACGGTTCTACAAGCCAGCCTTGCAGCTGCTCACGCGTTGTGAAGGGCCGCGAGCA
Organism: Xanthobacteraceae bacterium; assembly: GCA_030037185.1. The sequence goes on from JASHRR010001257.1 coordinate 1,555, forward strand.
CCAATCGACAGCATTTCCGGCTGCCAAGGATGCGACACCGTGGTGTCCACTCCGTAGCTGCCACTGCGCCGAGGCAATAATTGCCGCTGCAGGGACGGCGCGCAATGGATTTTGTGGATGCACGAAAGTGCGGCTGTCGAGCACCTGCGTGTGCGCTGGCGGGCTCTAACGGACCTGACGCAACTGCCAGCACGTTCCACTCGCGCGAGGCGCTTGCGATCGGACGAGGTGCGTCTCGAAAAAAATTGACCAGGAATTCTTGAGCACGCAAGGCGTGCAATCCGGCGGTCCGTGTGGACCACCCCGGGGGATCATAAGTTGATCTGCGCCCTTCCGCACGACGCCGCGAGCGGTGTAATCTGCTGCAAAACATCGCGCTGCTTCGCGCAAGCTGCTCAGCTGCGCAAACATCGGAGGAAGCATCATGCCGTCTTGTCGAAGCGCAATCAGTGCAATGGCCGTCGCGGCCGCGCTTGCGTTTGCGGTCGCCGATGCCGCGGCGTTCGACGAAACGAAATACCCCGACTGGTCCGGGCAGTGGGTGCGGCCGCGCGGCGTCGCTACGCAATGGGATCAGGGCAAGCCGCCCGGCCTCGGACAGCAGGCGCCGCTGACGCCCGAATACCGGGCGAAACTCGAAGCAAGCCTGGCCGATCAGGCGGCCGGCGGCCAAGGCCTCGACACCAGGTACAAATGCATCACCAACGGCATGCCGCGGGTCATGGCGGCCATCTTCCCGCTCGAGTTCGTCATCCTGCCGAACATCACCTACGTGAACTTCGAGGCCTTCATGCCGCGCCGCGTCTATACGGACGGCCGCGGTTTCCCGACGGATCAAGAGCCGAGCTTCATGGGCTACTCGGTCGGCAAATGGCTCGACACCGACGGCGACGGCCGTTTCGACACGCTGGAGGTCGAGACCCGCAACTTCAAGGGGCCGCGCACGGTGGAATTCACCGGCATCGCGCTCCACGAGGACAATGAGACGATCGTAAAAGAGCGGATCTCTCTCGATAAATCCGACAACGAGGTCATGCACAACGTGATCACGATCATCGACCACGCCTTCACGCGGCCGTGGACGGTCGACAAGCGCTATCGCCGTATCCGCAACGTCATCTGGTACGAAGACAATTGCAACGAGAACAACCACCACATCGTCATCGGCGACAACAATTATTTCGTCAGTGGCGACGGTTACCTGATGCCGGCGCGCAAAGGCGAGGCGCCGCCCGATCTGCGCTACTTCAAGCAGTCCCCGAAATAGGGCGCTTAGGACAAGTCCGGGGGAGATGTCACCTCCCCCAACCTATCCTGCTCCTGACTGCTGACCAGACACAGATATTCCCACGCCACGGTGGCGCCTGCGAGTGCCGTGATCTCGGCAACATCGTAGACGGGCGCAACCTCGACCACATCCATCCCGATGAAGTTCAGCTTCGCCAGACCGCGCAGGATCGCCTGCGCCTGCCAGGTTGCAAGCCCGCCGATTTCCGGCGTCCCGGTGCCGGGCGCAAAAGCCGGATCGAGCGCGTCAATGTCGAAGCTGAGATAGGCTGGGGCATCGCCTACGGTATCGCGGATGCGCGCCGCCACCGCGGCTGGCCCCATCTCGTGCGCCTCGAGCGACGAGATGATAGTGACGCCGCGCGAGAGCGTCCAATCGTGAACCTCGCGCGGCATCGGCGAGCGGATTCCGACCTGGATCATGCGGCGCGGCTGCACGAGCCCTTCCCCGATGGCGTGGTAGAACACCGAGCCATGTCCAAGCACCTGGCCGAAACTGTCCGGCCATGTGTCGACATGCGCGTCGAAATGGACGAGCGCAGGCGGACCGCGCCGATTGGCCTGCGCGCGCAGCAGCGGCAAGGTAATGCTGTGGTCGCCGCCGAACGCAATCAGGTGCTCGATCTTTTGCGCCTGAGTCTCGATCAGAGCCATACTGGCCGGCAGGTCGCCAAGAGCGGTCGCGAAATCGCCGAGATCGGCAACCTCGATCGATGCGGGATCAACCCAATACCGCGGATGCGCGCCGTCCACCAGCATGCGGCTCGCCGTCCGGATGGCTGATGGCCCGAACCGGGCGCCGCTGCGGTTGGTGGTGCCGATGTCAAACGGAATTCCCGCGACGCAGTAGCGGGAGGTGGGATCTCGGCGGCCGACGCCCAGAAAACTTGGCGGAACCGCGTAGGTCGGAGGACCTGTCACGGCGCGCCCATCATGTCACTCGCGCTCGGCGTATCAAAGCGGAACACCGCGGCCGCCACCGCGCACGTCCAATCGCGGTTGGACGCACCTTCCGCACATGCCGTAATGGAGAGGCTGTCAACCAGAAGATCGCTCATTTCATAGACCCGCTTGCGCTCGTCCCAGGCCGCATCCGGATTGAACTCCACGCCGAGCGTGGACGCCAGCATGGTGGCGGCAAGGTCCTCGACATAGTCGCGCATCTCGGCATCGGACATGCCGAAGGCGTGGTGCTCCGAAATATACCCGTAATGGGCCGGATCCTTGGGGCGAGCGAGGCCGATGCCCGCCGCAATCCGGCGCCCGGCCTCATTGGTTTCGGACCGCGCCATGACGCAGAATGTGAGCTCTCCGGGCCGCAACGTCGTGACCCCGGCAGCGCGGCTGATCAGCTCGCAGTACGGCGGCAGGATCGACGAAACCGAGACGAGATTCTGTTGTTCGATGTCGGCATCGCGCAGCGCATATTCGAACGCGGTGAGCGCGTGACGGTGCACGCCGACGCCGTGGGTGAGGAATACGCATTTGGGAAATGGAAACATCGGCCCTCGGCTTCTCCTAACACATTGCCCATAACAGCCTTGTCGTGCCCATGTCTATTTCCCTGCCTCATTCCACAACAAGCCTGTGACGGCGAGGTTGCGCAGGCCGGTGAAAATTAGAGCGAGATTGCGCTCCTCTTGAGCCAGGGCCGCTTGTCCCGGCTTTGGGTGATCCCGACAAGCCAAACGCTTCTGGGACTTTTGATCGGGTGCAGGGCGCATCGTTTTGGTGAATACATGCCGGTGTCCACACCGTGCCGGGGCGCCTCGATCACGAAGTCGTAAGGTCGGAGGTGGGGCCACCAAGCGGCTTCCTATAAACTCAAACGTTGCGACTGCAGATGGCGCCAGGGGCACACCAGGCACGAAAGTCCCGCATCAGGGACCCAGCAAATAGCGCGCGACCTATGGCCGCGTAGCGTGCGTCATCCCGTCACTTCTCCGAAGGTCACGCCGTTCCCAGGTTTGCGTGCGGAGCCCAATTTTTAAGCGCGCAATTCCTCCCCTCCTTGTGCGCGGGCTTCACACAGGCCCCGGCTGTTCCCCCCACGGCCGGGGCTTTTTTTGCGATTGGCAAAAGGTCGCCGCAAAAGAGCGGATGCCCCCCGAGGTTTGAACAGACCAGAGACAGGAACGGCGACTGGCTGCGCAGACAGTTCTTCCACCTCAAAACGTTGCCTTGGCAGCCCCAGCACCGGTGGAATCTGGGAGGCAAGCTTATTCACTCCCCTCTGCGCGATGGCGATCGCTTGTCGAGAACGCGTTCCAACGGCGCTAAGGGAGACGGACAATCTTTAAAAACAACGGCGCGCGTCGCGGGGGTGGTCGCGCCCGCCGGCACATCCTCCACGTCGCAAGGCAGCTCAACGTTGATCAACGAAGTCGTGGGGTCAGGCGAGCTTCGGATCCGGTTTGCGCGGCCGGCGTTGTGCCGAGCACCGGCCCGATTGTTGCTGAGGGGTAGCGGCTTCGAATAGCCGCTGCGGAGTGCCGCTTTTCCAGGAAAATGCTATAGCGCTCGGACAGCCGGTCAAATCCGGTGGTTGAGGGGATGCTATGCAGCAAGGCCGCAATGCCGATATCCGCAAACCTGAGGACGTTCTCCTGGGCAGCAGCATCATCGCCGAGATCAAGGCCAGCCGGATCGAATTTGTGGTGTCCGTCCCGGACATCACCACCAGCGAGGGCCTGCTGCGCCCGCTTTCTCAACTCACGGCGCCGCGTGTCATCCGCGTCTGCAAGGAGGACGAAGGCATCGGCATTTGTGCCGGACTGTCATATACTGGCCGGCGGGCGTTGTTGCTGATCCAGCAGACCGGTCTTCTCGATTCGATCAACGCGGTGCGCGGCGTCGCGGTGGAGTACGCCCTGCCGGTCTGCATGATGGTCGGCTTGCTGGAGAAAGAACCAGGCGTTCCGCCGGTGCAATCCAAGCGCTATGGCGTGCGTATCGTCGAACCTATCCTTGAGGCCATGGGGATTGCATATCACGAGATCGAAGATGAAGGCGACGTGGTAAAAATCAGCCCAGCCATCGAGAACGCCTATGCACAAAGCCGGCCGGTGGTGCTGCTGATCGGCACAAGGCCAGCATAGGGCGGATCAGCGTGAGCGTTAATCCGCCGACCAATTGCGCGGACTACCCGCTCGGGCGGGATTGTGCCTGGAAGCGACTACCGCCATGATGAAGCGTGACGAATGCCTCAAGGTGCTGGCACGCCATGTCACCGATGCCGATATCGTGCTGCCGGTGTATTCGGCGGCTTTCGATTGGATCGACATTAGACCGCACCCGCTCAACTACCTGTCTCACGGCGCCATGGGGCTTGCGTCCTCCCATGCGCTCGGGCTTGCACTGGGGCGGCCCGACAGGCGCATCATCGTGCTTGACGGCGACGGCAGCCTGCTCATGAATCTTGGCAGCCTGGTGACAATCGCGGCGGCGGCACCGCCCAACCTGTATCACCTGGTGGGCGAGAACGGCACCTATGAGGCCAATGGCGGCCATCCGATTCCGGGGCGCGGCCAGGTAGACTTTTGCGGCTTTGCCCGGTCAGCAGGCTATCCGGGAGTGTACGAATTCTCCGAGCTGAAGATGTTCGAGCAACAGATTGGCGCATTGTTGTCGGGTCCGGGGCCGGTATTCGTAGACCTGAAGATAACGTCCAGCGGCCCACGGGAGCGCGACTACTCGCGCCTGCACGGCGCCCACGTGCGCAAGGCGTTCCGCGAAGCGCTGGCTGCTGATTGAGCTTTCATGCTGAATCGAGAGGAAACTATGGGGCGGTTTCACTCCTGCGCACTCGCGGCCGTTGCTGTGGCGATCGTCGCCGCGTCGGAACTTGCCGCGGCGCCGGCGTACGCCCAGGCGCCGGACTATCCCCGCCATGCCATCACCTTCGTTGTCGGTTTTGCGCCCGGCGGCGGCATCGATACGTTCGCGCGCGTGGTGGCGCAGGAGCTGACCGAGCAGGCCGGCTTTTCGATTGTGATCGAGAACCGCGCAGGCGCGGCCTCCAACATTGCCGCCAAAGCGGTCGCCGGGGCGACGCCCGACGGCTATACGCTGCTGTTTACCGGCAACAGCTATGCCATCAACCAGACGCTCTACAAAAATCCCGGCTACACCACCACGGATTTGCGGCCGGTGGTGTTCGTGGCAATCGACAGCATGGCGCTCGCCGTCCATGCCGCCAATCCGGCGCGCAGCTTGCCGCAATTCCTGGAGGCCGGCAAAGCCACACCCTTCAACTTCGGTTTTGGCGGCTCGTCGGCCCGCATCGTCGCCGAATATGTGTTCAATGTGCTGGCGAAAGCGAACGCCACCGGCGTGCCGTTCCAAAGCGGTGCGCCGGCCCTCAATGCACTGCTCGGCAGGCACGTGGACATCGTAGCGGCGCCGATCGCCGAAGTGTATCCGCAGATCGCGCAGGGCGCCGTGCGGGCGCTCGCGGCCACCGGCGCGCGGCGCGCCGCGGCGTTGCCGAATGTGCCGACGCTCGACGAACTCGGCATGCTCGGTCTCGGCATCAACGGCTGGATCGGCATCCTGGCGCCGGCCCGCACCCCTGACGATATCTGTGCCAAGCTCAACGCGGCGGTGAACAACATCGTCGCCGAGCCGGACGTGGACAAGCGCCTGCGCGGGCTCGGCTATGAGCCCTATATTGGGACACTCGCGGCCGCCGGCGGATTTCTCCAGCGCCAAATCGATACGTGGGGCCGGCTGATCCGGGCGACCGGGATTACGGCGGAGTGAGCATAAGTCGATGTCGGCTGCGATCCGTGCTGATCCATTCCACCCGCGCAGGAGGGCAATTATATTGCTTTCATACCTCCTTCGCCTTCCTTCAAGAAACCCGCAGGCATCTGCTCGCCTCGCGGTAGCCGGCCGCAGGACCACGTGGCGCTGCCACCTGGCGCAGCGCGAGCATCCTGTCGCAGAGGTGTTCCCTTGCGCGCCGCGGCGAGAAGCTCAGCCCGCGTCGCGGTCTGCCCGCTCAGGACGCGATAAAGCGGTCCATCATTTCTTCTGTTGTCCGCGTTGCCCCAGCGCTCCCGGGTGTCAAATTCGCCTGAGCTTGAACGCGCAAGCGCATTCGCCATCACGACCATCGCCCCATCCGCGAGGCGCGTGATTTTGGCCGCGGCTGATGCTCGCTGTGGACCGGCAATATCGGCCTGGCATCTATGTGTGGGACAGCTTGAGAGCTCTGCGGCGCGTTCCGATCGTCTAGCGCCTACGCCGGTGCGGTCTCGTCCGGGGCATTATAACGGATCACGCTGATAGGCCATCTTCAGCGCTGCTATAACCCCCGGCAACACGATCGATTGCAATTGTGCCATTGTCAGATCGTGTCACTCCGAGGACGGGTTTTGCCGCGCGTAAGCTGTCCGCGGATATCGCTTAGGGATCGGAACTGGACGATT
>JASHRR010000015.1 GCA_030037185.1 Xanthobacteraceae bacterium
CCCCAAATCCAACCGAAAGGCCAAACGCGACTGCGATTTCGCACTTTACCGCGAGCGCAACCTCATCGAGCGCTTCTTCAATAAAATTAAGCACTTTCGGGGCATCGCGACCCGCTACGACAAACTCGCCCGAAATTTTCTCGCAGCGGTCCAACTGGTCGCGACTATCATCCTTCTCAACTGAGGACAGGCCCTAGCAAATTCTTTTTGGGAGCGGACCAAGTTGCGGGCATCGACTCCGGCGGCCGCCGCTTGGGCGCGTCTGAGATTCGAAGAGATTTGTGGACTGGAACCGGAGGACGCCTCGTTCGCGGCACGCTCCGGCGAGCGCATGATGGCGCCTTCCAACACATAACGCACGGCGAGTTCGCTGCCGACCGGCGGGCAATGCCAGTTTCGCGCCGCTATCGCCTGGCGCCATCGAATGCGCAACCACTACCGAGCCGCGAATCTGCGCGAGATCGATCGTGAAGTCGTTGGTCAAGGTGGCGGCAAGTTCCTCGTCTTTTGGCATGCCGCTCGCATTCGCGAACGGCAGCACGACGATCGACGGTGCCCGTTCTCGGCACGATTGAGTACTATGAAGAAATGGCGCAACAGTTAGGCGTCCCAGCAGGCGCGCTTCACCGGCAGCGTCTCCCTCATCGGCGGTGTGCCCGTTGCGACCAACCAGGCGGATTTGGCTTATCCGACAAAATATCAAGGCATTGCCGCGAGTCCGTGGGAATTCGAATGAACGGCACGATCAGCAGTAAAGAGAGCTTCGAGATGAGGTGGCGGACTGACGATCGCCGTCGAACCCGCGATAACCGCTCGCCGATGAGCCTCCTATTGCCTATTTTCCAAAAGCTCAGGTGCGCGGTTTCGCAAGTGCTAGTAAACCTCCCGAGCTAGCGAGATCAAATCCCGCGCCATAGTTTGCCCCCTGTCCGTTTCGGCGGAACCATAGCGCGAGTGGTGGGGAGGGATGTCCGGAAGCCGGCGTTTACAGCGAACAGGCGAGTAGGCGGCTGAGGCGGTGATGGTGCTGTGCGGCGGTCCGCTGACAATCACGCTGAGCGCGGCGATTTCATATCGGCGCTAGACGCAGGGACGGTGCGGGGGCGACTTATGGCGGACCGCAAGAGCTAGGAGGCCCGCCAATATGGGCGGCCAAGCAAACGCGCACCGGCGCCCGCCCTATCGCTGTGTCCCGTCGCTTTCCATCGAAACCGTGAGCCGATAGCCCGGCCGCAATGTTTGTGTCCGCGCCAGCAACCGGATTGCCATTTGGATGGCCGCATCGCCGCTTGGTGCCGTCGCGCTGTCGATTTCGTTGCCGCGTTCGTCGCACAATGTCAGTAGCAGCGGCACCCGGTCATCGCGCTGGACTAATCGAAGGAACGTCGGCATGGTGCATCTACGCAGCGAAAACGGCGCCGCACAAGGCGCCAATTTCCGGTGTGGTTAACGGGCCTGTCGATCCGCGCGTCGCCAAGCACCCACCAACAGCTGTGGGTTAGCGCCGTCCGGTCTGCGGAGTGCGGCTTCCAGCAAGCGAGCGGGATCACCCTTCCCAAGTCTCGCCGCCGCCATAATTCGTGTGGCGATGCGTTCGCGCACCACGTCAGGTTCGCCGGTGTCTTGGAGTTTCTCAAAGGCGGCGTCCAGAATTTCGTCCATGTCAGCAATTGCCTCGGGTCCGAACGCCCCACATGAGCGCATTGGCATAGTCGCTTCCAATAGCCATAGAGCAATCGCGACAGTACCGACAATGATTAAATTCTTTGTTAGTCTCCGACCGCACCCGCGCTGCGCCGATCATGAACAATCTGGGCGGCTCTGGCGATGGTTCCCCGAATAGTTCCCCAACTCGCGTGAGCTCGGTTAGCCTAAGTCTTTGAGTTCATTGGCGAGCCCGCCGAGACTCGACGACCTGTTGATCAAGAGTGAGGTGCCCCGGGCGTGGTCCCTTCGAGGATCGCGGTATTGATCGAGGGAAGCCGCTGCCATTGGGCAACATGATTGCACGCAACGTGGCAGGTGGTGGCCGCAGAATTGGTTACACTGCGAGTAAGTCAGGGCAACTGGACGTGCGGGTCCTGCGAACTCAGGCAATCCGCCCAATTGCCCCGCGCAGTGGCGATAGGTGGGGAAGGGATGAAATGGACGATGACGCTCGTGCCGCAATCGACCGATTGGCGTCCCGCGTAAAAGCCCAATCAGAGACACTATGGGGCTTGCTGATCGAATCGCATCAAGACTTAAAGGCGTTCGGCTGGGCGGGCCGATAATATGCGTCGTCCCAACATCCCGTCTTCATGCATTGTTCCCATTGCAATATTTCTCGGCGTACGGGAGAGCTCTCTCGAGCCGTTATCAGCACACCCCCCATTCGCCGCTATAGCGCTGGCGGGTGCTGCGAGTTTCAGAGAGAGGCCGCCGCGGTCACCCGAGACGGCCTCATCCGCCGAAGCGTTCATTGTTTTCTGCGTCTGGCGCTTTTTGTGTCTTTTGTTTGTGAGTCTTGTGGCGTTTATAGAACCGCCCTTGCAGCTGGCGATCGGTCCCCAGCCTTTGAGCCGAGGGCAGTGGCTGGGACTCGGCTGTGCAAGTCTGATCTTGCTTCTTCGTCTGTGCGAGCGCGGTATCGGCGATGCTGAAAGTCATATCCCGCAATCGCAAGTGCCATTCTGATGAACACTGGTGTCATAATGTGCATAAACATTCCTCCAATTTTCATCAACAGAGCCGAAGATAATGCGACGGCAGCCGGCACCGCCCATTTCCGCAAGATCGCCGCCGGAATACGCTGTGAGACAATGCTTTTCTTTTGCGAGAACGCCACGGCGCTCGGCATCGCCTGGCCGGACCACAAGAGGTGATGTCTGTGCCTACCAAATCGATCATCGAGTCAAGGCGCGACCAGATCTTTCCGGTCCTCGAAACGGCTGACATCGACCGGATGCGTCGTTTCGGCACGCTGCGCTCGTTGCGCGCCGGCGAGGTTCTGGCGAGGGCCGGTCAGGTTGCCGACGGGCTCACGATCGTTTTGGCAGGAAAGATCGAGGTTAGTCGGCCCGACAAATTGGCAGATCGCGAACCTATGGCTATCCACGGCGCGGGCCAGTTCATGGGTGAATTGGCCCAACTTGCGGGTCGGCCGGCGCTGATCGATGCGCGTGTCTTGGAGCCCGGCGAGGCGCTGATCATCCCCCCGGAGCAACTGCGCGCGTTGCTGATTTCTGAGGTCGAGCTTGGCGAGCGCATTATGCGCGCCCTCATTCTGCGCCGTGTCAGTCTGCTCGAAAGGGGCGTGGGCGGGCCGATCATTGTGGGGCGCGCCGATAACGGTGACGTACTTCGGCTCGCAGGTTTTCTACGCCGTAATGGTCATCCACATGAAAACCTCGACCCCGACGATCCCGAGACCAAGGCGCTGGTCGAACGCTTCCACGTCGGCGCCGGCCAATTGCCGATCGTGCTGTGTCCCGATGGGCAGCTGCTGCGCAATCCGAGCGAGGCCGAATTGGCCCGCTGCATCGGATTGGTGGGGCCGATCGATCCCCACCGGGTCTATGACGTGGCTGTCGTTGGAGCGGGGCCGGCAGGCCTGGCCACCGCGGTTTACGCGGGCTCAGAAGGGCTCTCTGTGCTGGTCCTCGACTGCCGGGCGTTCGGCGGCCAGGCAGGCGCTTCGGCTCGTATCGACAACTATCTCGGATTCCCAACCGGCATCACCGGCATGGCGCTGATGGGGCGCGCTTTCACACAGGCGCAGAAGTTTGGCGTGGAGATGGCAATCCCGGATGAGGTGATCGGTCTGCTGACGTGGGACGACGCGGGCGAAGCCCGTTTGCTGCGATTGGCGAACGGCGAGCGGGTTCGGGCTCGTGCGATCGTGATTGCCAGCGGCGCGCGCTATCGGCGCCTTGCCGTCGCAAACCTGGAAGCCTTCGAGGGAGTGAGCGTTCACTATTGGGCGTCACCGCTCGAGGCGAACCTGTGTGCCGGCCACGAGGTAGCGTTGGTCGGCGCCGGCAATTCGGCTGGCCAGGCAGCCGTGTACCTGGCGAGCAAGGCTTCGAAAGTCTGGCTTCTCGCGCGCGGTGAGGACATCGCGGCGAGCATGTCGCGCTACCTTGTCAACCGTATCGCCGGCCTGCCGAACGTGGAAGTGCTGACGTGGACCGAGGTCACTGAACTTGAGGGCAGTGAAGGGCGGCTCACGGCGATCTCTTGGCGGTGCCGCAAGTTGGGGAACACCGTGCGTCGCCCAATTTGTCATCTGTTCCTCTTCGTCGGAGCCGAGCCGAACACCGACTGGCTGGCCGGATCAGGCGTGGCCCTGGATCCCAACGGCTTCGTGCTGACCGGAGCCGACGCGGCGCAGAACTGCCGACCGCTGGAGACGACCCTGCCCGGCGTGTTTGCAATCGGCGATGTCCGATCCGGGTCGATCAAGCGCGTCGCCGCAGCCGTCGGCGAGGGAGCACAGGTGGTGGCGGCGCTTCACGCGATGTTGGCTGCTGCCAAGACGCGCCCGCATTTCGCGCTAGTTATGCTCCCCGCCGCGACGCCGCTCATTTAGTTGCGGATTCCGTGATTCCGGTCATGCTCGAGCATAGCCAGCGTGGCGCCGAAAATTCCTGCATTCTATGGAGCTAAAGCACCTGACGATGCGCGCTATCCTGCGCACGAGGCCTGGAATTGCTCGCTCGGCTGCCTCTCGCAACAACGGGAGTCCGGGCGAGCGCCACGTGATCGTCGGGACGGGCGCATTCGTGGCACCAATCTCGCTGATCCAAGAATTTGCTGAGATGCCCGAGGTGCCTCGGGAGTTGGAGGAATTTGCAGGAGCTTTGCAAGCCCCGTCGAAGCGGCGGGAGGGAAACCAAAGCCCGCCGCTACTAAGCTATAACCCGTCGCCATAGCCGGCAGATGCGCCCGAACAGGCCGACCGCCAACGGCCGGCTCACTGGTTGTTTTTCGATACAGCCGAGGATCGCGCGAAATTTCGCGCACGGATGGAGCCCGAACCTCGCGTAGTGCCAATGCGTCGCTATTGATTGCGGGCCGCTGAGCGCTGCCGCGCAGCCAGTCGGCGACGGGCGGCAGCTGGCGGCGGCTCACTTGGTGCGAAATTTGCCATGTTTCAGGAAGGGGAGACATAACGGCCCGACGTCGGCGGACCGCGCGTAGCTGGTGCGGTTTACGGGCAGGTGGTGGAATAGGCGCACCTGGCGCGGTGCAATCTTCACCTCTCCCATCGCCTAAGAAGGGTTAGCGGCGCCAATAACCGGCACCGGGTGTTGCTCCGCGGACACGCCGCCTACATCGTCGTCGAAAGCGTCGAGAAGCCGACAGACAGGAGATCAAGATCGTTGCTTTGTTTGCCGCACGGCTGATGCGGATTCTTCGGAGTCGATCAGCCCGGCGTTGCCCTCCGGCGCATTTCCCCACACCCCTCCACGCGCCTGGGGCCGCGGCTAGTTCGACGGAAGTATCGGTCCCCGTTGCTGAGGGCAGGGACCGCACTTTCGCAACAAGACCCCAATCCCTCACCAGGGGTCTCTACGAGGGGATGCGCGAAAATGTCAAACCTGGAAACGTACCGAGAGAAGGCGCTGGAATGTACGCGTGCCGCCGATGAGGTGTGCGGCACGGCTGAGCGTGTCGAACTACTCGGCCTTGCCAGCATTTATACGGCCCTTGCCGATTACGTCGATACCCGGCCTGAGCACGGCGGTGACCAAGACCAAGATATGCAAAAGGACAGCTAAGCAGCGGCCGTGACCGCTGCCGGTCATCTCCAGCAATGACGACGCCCACCTGGGTGTTGGCCGCCGTCCAGAAGCACCACCGAAGTGAGGTGTTGCATCAAGGACGACCATGTGGCCGCTGTTGGCTGCCAGACGGTGACGTAGGCAAGAGCGGCGGGCCGGGGCTGGCCCCTTGCCCCCCGCTGCACCTCGCTCCTCAGGTGAGCTGCCGCGGTCGCAAAACGTGAAGTTGCTGAGCCGAAAACAATAGTAGCGCAGAAACCGGCTCGTGCGCTTCGGCTCCGGGCCGCCCACAAGTCGGCGCTGCCTGAGCACCTCTTGCGCCTCACAGCTCGCGCAACAGCTCCCACATGCAGCGCGCCCAGCATCTGCCAGGGCGAGGTGTCTGGCAGGAAACGGCGTGAGGAAAATCGGCACCAAGCTTGCAACGTCTTGAGAGAGATGCCCCTTCCTTCCAATCGGTCCAGCTGGCGACGCAGAACAATAAAACCCGCTTCTGCGCCCCGAGCGCCTTGATGTGGCAAAGGGGAAAAGCGGAGAAGTCGGTTGGTCACCCGCGCACCCTACACGAATCCCGATTTGGCAGGGACATGCTGTAGCTTCGTAAGCAATGGCTCAGAGCCGCGGAGAAGACTTGCACGTAAATCCTCGGCCCCCGCGACCTCCCTCGGCGAATCTGCCGTAATCTGACGCAAAACGTGAATCTCCTACCAAAGCGCAGGTCGGTAAACGCGGAAACCGTCTCGCGTCGTTCGATCCCCGAATTACTGAGAGGTCGATTTGGATACTGCTGGTCAGCTGGTCAGCACTGGGGCACCACAATTTTCGGTTCGACCGGTGGGGGTACTATCAACGACACCCCCCTCCGCGGAGATGCGACCTGAAAACTGGCCGCCGATGGCTTGCGCCGATACTTTCGTGCAGGTCGGGCCAATTGCAGAAGATGTTTAGTAGACCGGCTGCACTTTCCTCGAATTGCCACCTTCTTTTGACGGACTTCCCCGGCCCCTGTAGCATACGGTCTTCGCGGCCAAGGCGTACGGCTCGGCTTATCTGGAAGTCGTTAGCCAGCTATTTGAAATGAGGGATCAACAGTGGCCTGGCGAGCAATTCTCGTTTGCTGTTTCCTATGCGCTTCTATCGCGGCAGCGTCCCCCCAACAGTGAAACATGTCACCCGCGAAAGCGGTCGGTCTGACAGGATATTTCGTACTCGCAGCTGGTCAACGACGTTGATCAAGGCCAGGTGCGAGACGTTGTGATTCAGGGACCGGAAAAAAACGTCCTGGGGCCGGTCAGGTCTGCATGGTGTATGATAGCGCTCCCGGATTTGAAACTTTTTGACGGAAATTTTGAAAAACGGTTTTTGGAGAAAAGTCCGCAATGGTCGGGTCGGTGCTCCGTAGCGGGGCGCAGAGACGTAGCTTGGAGTGAACTCTTAGATGGCGACCTCGACCTTTAAAGGCTTGAACACCACCAGCATTACCCTCAACGCCGTCCTCGATCCGGTGGTGATAAGGAGAGAGACAGTCCTGAAGCACCTCCAAGAGCAGCGTCAGCTCCTCCTCGATCTAGACTTCAAGGGGGGCCGTGAAGATCAAGGGGCAGGAGGTTCAGCAGAAAGTGGTGCCTTGGTTCAAGATGACCACCGGCGGGATACAACTTCTTTGTCCGCTCTGGTCTCCGTCCTATCGATTTCCACCAAAGGCCCGCAATAGTGCCGACCTTTTTTCTTTTGCCTGGACACAACAGCTAGATGAGGAAACAAAATAGGAGGGGAACACGGAGGGAGACTATGCTTAGAGGAGAGGCACTAGATGAGCAATGCTGTCACAAGAGGTATCTCAAGCATCGTAGCGGTTGGTACCGTGGTAGCACTCGGGGTCTTTTTCTATACGCGTTGGGAAGGCAATAGAGGAACTGATAGCGGAGGCCTCGTCTCTGACGAGAAGGCCCAAGAGGTGAAAGCAACAGATGATTTTGAGCTACCAAAGCTCGATGTAGAGCACTCCTGTCAGAGGGACTATCCGAACCAGGATCAAAGAAACAACTGTGTGACCAACGAACAACTCAGCTACGGCCTTCTGAAGGGAGCTTGGCGTGACGTTCCGCTGGATGTTCGCAAGCTGTGTGTTTCCAGGACGATGGCCAAACAAAGCTATTATGACTTGAGCTACTGCATTAGCGATAATAAACCGACAGAACCAACCAAGCTCAAATACTAAGACAAGTAGTGGTACGGATCCAAATCCGTAGAACCTTCCAAAAAAAGGCCAGCAGATAGTGCTGGCCTTTTTTTTGGCTTTGTCTGGCCGAAATGTAATCCAGAACGCTGCGCAGACGAGCATCGTCGAACTGATCACGTCACGACACCGGCTATATAGCGAATGGAGCAAGCCGGCGATGAGGCTGTTATCCGACCCTTCATCGCTCAATCGACGGACCAGCGCCGCTAGCCCGGAATTCTCAAACATTTGAGCGCATCGGGGGCGCGAATCAGCGAAAGTTGTTGTGCCGGAACAGCTTTCCATCAATTCGCGGGGAACCCCGATTCAGACAGAGTGTACGCCGATTCGCTTTGAGTTTGGAGCCGTCGGACGTCGAGCCGTGGTGGCTGAATTCGATGGCGGGACGATTAC
>JASHRR010001258.1 GCA_030037185.1 Xanthobacteraceae bacterium
CGGTCGTCGCGGTCGCACCCGCAAGCATGATGGTCGGCCGGCTGAGTGGCTGACGGGCTCCTCAATCCCTGGGTCCTGATACAACTGTTTGCGGCGTCCGCAGTGTCAGAAATATTGTCTGCCGGGACGGACTTGCCGGCCTGCGTTTCCATCGGACAGAGCCGGCAGCGCACGCCCGGGAACGCCACCGGTTAGTGGTCAGAAGTGCCAGATCAAGTCGGCAGCGGCGACCAGGGCATTGCTTTTCGTGGGCAGAATGACAGGGTTTGCGTCGAAGTTGCCGTTGAATGCCGGGGCGTCGAGAGACCGATAGTAAGTCACCTCCGGGCGAATCTCGACCTGCGGCGAGAACCAGTGCTGCCAGCCGATGCCGAAATCGACATAACGTGTCTTCGTCCCGGTTCGCTGGCCCTCCATGTCGTTATAGAACTCAGGGCGGAAAGAGATGTTGTCCAACGGGGAGAACTGGTAGTTCAAATACATCACCGTGGCGAAGACCCTCGCGGTGCAGGTGAGTACATCCGGATTTGCGCAATGCGCAAAATTCGGTGCGTTGAAATTGAATCCGTTCGCCGGAGTAAAGGGAAAGCCGCCATTGGCGATGATGTGATCGGGATCGGTTATATTCAGCACGTTCCTCTGGTCGAGGGTGTATGTCTCCCAGGAGAAATGCCATTGGCTATTGATTCGATGGTACCAAGTTAATCCCGTCCACTGAAGATTATTATATCCCCAGTTGCCGGCATTGATGGCGTCGGCCACCGCATAGACGGTGTCCCAACCGCTGTCGCTTTGCCAGCGGACGCCGGTTGTGACGGACGGCGTGGCGCCGGGGTCCTTGAGCATGGTGGTCCCCGGGTATACAGGATTGGGAAATGGATTGGGGACGGTCTCGCCCCAGTGCCACGGCATCGCTTCGGTGGCCACGACGACGCCCAGTTGCAGGAACCAGTTCTTGTTGAGCGCAAGGGTGCCCTGAAGCCCGGTGTTGGTGTAGTTGTCGAATGTGTAGGTCATCGAGTGGGAGTACATATAATTATTCGGCGCAAGCTGCGCCTCGATGTCTGGCACCGAGATGAAACGTCCCATGCGCAGCAGCAGGCCTTCGGCGAGCTGCGGGATATAGAGCTCGCCGTAGACCATCGGGAAGTCGTAGCCGTTGTAAAGGTTATGACCGAGCAGCTGATAGCTCGCCAAGCCGAAGGCGGTCGTATAGCGGTAGTTCTCGCCGTAGATCGCTGACAGCCGGAAGCCCCAGTCCATGTGATCGGTCTGCACGGTGTCGGGGAGGCGTTCAAAGTAGACGACGGCCTGGTCGAGCTGGAATGTGTTCGGGGTAAAATCATAGGAGGCCGGCCAGTTGCCGCCTGGCCTGACCGTGTTAGTGCTGATGTTGCCGCCGCCGTTGATCCATCCGTAGACTTGCATGTTGCCGGCGCTCAGCGCCTTGCCCAAGTCGGTGTTGGCGAGCGCCACCATCAACGGGCTGTCCGTCGAAGCCGGCCGGGTGACGCCGATCGATGTAGCGCCACCATAGGGCCACTCGGTGAATGGGAATGGCGGCGTCGTCGCCGGCGCGTCGGGCCAGCCGGCACGGCGCCCGGGCGGCGCCTTCGGGTCGGCTGGGGGTCCGTCGTGGCCCCATTCGAGCTTGTAATAGTTGACCATGCGCTCGAAGAACCCATCGCCCAGATAAGCGTCAAGACAGTCATAGTTTTTGTATGGTGCATCCGGCGCCTTGCAGTCTATCGGTGCCTTCTGGTGCGAGGATGCATCAGCCGCCTGAGCCGTACCCACGGCAACAACGCCCCCTGGCACCGCCAGTGCCAAGCCAATCCAACTATATTTTTTCTTCATGCCCCTGCCCCCAAACTACGTTACCCAGCACCTCAATGTTCGCAACCTGGCATTACAAATCGATATGAATTACTCGTCATTTAAATATTTTCTTCATATACTTTTTGTAAGTTTTAGGCCATTCTGCATATAATTGCGGCGTGCGCTCCTTCGCTTGCGCAAAATACGAGCATCATGCGGCCATGGTTTTTATATGGGAGCTTTGGCGTCCGCCGGCGCGCTGCAATCGCGCGCGGGTGCAATACGAAGCCGGCTCACGAATGTGACGCTGAAAACCCGCGAAAACGTGAGCCAATTCTGACCCTGCCGGGCGCAGGACTATCTCAAGCAACCTTGTCTGTACGCGCGCGTGGCCGCCTCTGACTGGCGTGTCGTCCACCCAAGCTGATCCCCAGCGTGCGTTTTTCCGACGCGGCAGGCAGTGAGTCCCAAGTGGTGCGAATGCCGAACAGTGCGACCAGGATGACGCTTGAGATAACGATTCCAAAGGTCATCAAGGCCGGTACCAAGCGGGCGGCAATCGCAGGTGAAACCTGACGCTGGAGCAAGACCATTCTCAGGCCGCACGCAAGGTGTGTGATGATCGCGAGCGGACCCACCCAGTAGTGCGCAATCAGCCGAAGGCTGGAAAGACTGGACCAACATGCTGGTATCGTTGTTGGTCAACTAGTTCCAATTGGTGTCGGTGCCGCTATGGCGCGCTGCAAACACGGCCGTCATATGGGCGAGGAAATAAACGCCGATATACGCCGCACATGGTCCAGAGGGTGCCAAGGAAATCGCTCGGCATCGTCAGGCGCCGCCGCAGCAGCACAATTCCGTTCAGAATCTGAAAGCCGATTAGCGCCAGCAAGACCGGTTGGAGGATATCGTCGCGGTAGACATAGTGTATGGCCTTCATCAATTCGATATGGGCGGCGGCGCTCCAGAAACCGGCAAGGTGATTGACCAGGGGCGGCACAACGAACAGCAGCAAAGTTATGCTGGCGGAAATGCGGTGGGAAATCGCCAGCCGGCGGTGCGCTGCGGCGGCCATGCCGACGGGCTTCGACGACGGCCTGTGTCTCAGGAGAACGATCGCGGTCAAGAGCACCCAAAAGATGATCCACGCAGCCAGCAGCGCGGACTGCGCGCGGAGCACGCCCGCCACATTGGCGAAGCCCACCTAGCGAGACGACATATAAATTTGAATGTGGTTCTCGCCGAGATCGGTCGCTGCCTGCACGGTATCTCGATAAGGAATGTTCTGCAGCTCGAGGCCTGCGCTCTTCACAAATATTCGAACACGAATTCGGTGAACGCTGGCACGCCGGTCCCATTGCGCTTGCCGGGCCGCGCTGGTGCTTGCGCGACCCAATCCGCCATCGTGGCTATGTTCATTGATGCCGGGGCCGCCACTGCACTGATTGTGTTCGATACGCGCGCGCGATCGGCAGCAAGTCCTCCGCTGCATACGTCGTGGGCGGAGAGGAACGCCTGGATTGCGAACATCCCGTCGCCGCTGGGCCGGTTCTCGATCACCACCGGCTTGCCTCAGCGCGCCGGTGCAGCCGGTTCGACAGTAAACGCGCGCCGATATCCACCCCGGCACCGGGACCGAGCAGCACGATGAATTTCACCGGCCGCTGCGGCCAGTCTTGTGCTTGCGACTGGGCCGCCGCCAGCGTCGATCCCCCACCCTCGACAGGCCGACCGCCGCCGCGAAGCGAAGCACCGCCCTCAACGTTTGCATGACGATCTCCTTCTGTTTGCCTTGACATCAAATTATCATTCTTATGAGTTGTCCGCCGGCGGATGTTCCAAGCACTGTGAACAGGCGTGACAAGTGGAGGGTCGCATTGAGTCATCGCGCGCGATCCAGCTTTCCTGCATGCAGGGACGCAAACAAGCCCCAATCGATTACGGCCTGATCACGACCCCGCCAAGGAAGCAAACGCGAGAAATGACATGGACATGAGTGTCACGATCACGCCGAATAATAGCAAAGAGCCGGGTGAGCCAGCGGCCACAACCAAGATTCCTCGCGGGGCCAACTCTAGCGATCTCGATGTTTGGCTCGAGAAGGTCGAGGCGCTGGGCGAGCTCAAGCGCATCACCGCCGAAGTCGATCCCGATCTCGAAGCCGCGACCATCACGTTTCTGGTCGGCAGCGGGAAATCGCCGGCATTGCTGTTTGAGAACATCAAGGGTCATCCCGGTCACAAGGCGCTCTACAACATGATCGGCTGCAACCTTTCGCGCTTCTGCCTGATGATCGGGGAAGAGCCGGTGGATCATCCGCTCAAGGCGGTGCGAATGTTGCAACGCAAGCTCGGCCGCAAAATGCCACCTAAGGAGGTGCCGCCCAACCAGGCGATCTGCAACCAGAACATCGTCGAGGGCGACAGGATCGACATCCGAATGTTTCCCGCACAGAGGATGTGGCCGCTTGACGGCGGAATGTACCTTGGCACCGCCGATGCGGTGATCACCAAGTGCCCGGAAACCGCTCGCATCAATGTCGGCACCTACCGCATGATGATCAAAGGCCCCCGCGAGGTCGGCGTCTATACGTCGCCCGGCAAGGACGCTACGCTCGATAGGGAGAAGTGGTGGAAGCTGGGCAAGCCGATGCCGATCGCGGCAGCCTACGGCATTGATCCTTTGCTATTCCTGGTCGCTGCAACCAGCCTGCCGAAGACCGAGTGCGAATACGACTATTATTCTGGCATCAACGGCGCGCCGATCGAGGTCTTCACCAGCGATCTTACCGGCCTGCCGCTGCCGGCGGGTGCCGAGATCGTGCTGGAAGGTTATCTCTATCCGGACGAGACCTTCGCCGAAGGGCCATTTGGCGAATTCACCGGCTATTACGGGCGACCGAGCGGAACCACACCGTTTATGAGAATCGAGCGCTTGCGTTACCGCGACAATCCCACCTTGACTTGCGCCCTGATGGCGGACGGCGCTGCCAATGAGGCCGGCCTGTTCTGGGCGGCGCTGCGCTCGGCCGGCATCTGGGCCGACCTCGAGAAGATTGGTGTGCCGGGAATTCGCGGCGTATGGTCGATCCCGGAAGCGGCTGGCTGGGGCATCACGGTAGTTTCAGTCCAGCAGATGTATCCCGGTCACGCTCCGCAGGTGATGGCGCTGGCGGCGCAGTGCACGGCGGGCGCCTATTTTGGAAAATACATAATCGTGGTGGACGACGATGTCGATCCGACCGACGTGCATCAAGTGCTGTGGGCGATGGCGACGCGTTCGCGCCCTTCGCAATCGATCGACATCTTACGCGAGACCTGGAGCACATACCTTGATCCGAGCCTCAACCCGCCGGAGATACGACCGTGGGGATCGAAGGCCTTGATCAACGCTTGCATGGATTATCGATTCATCAAATCGTTCTCAAAACGCACTAAACTGTCCAAGGCCGCTTACGAAAAAGTAGTAGCGCGATGGCAGGAACTCGGATTGAGCGGCGTGCCGCCCACCATCTCGGTGTTCGAGGAACAGGCCGCCGACGCGAATCAAGCGGAACATGCTGATAATGCAGGAAAAACTGTATAATATTGGGTTAAACTCGTCATTTACCCCGGCAGCTGCAGGCGAGATGGCTTCAAGATGAGGCCCGGCCTCACCCGTGTCGCCAGTAGTTCCGCATGCGCACCGAACTGATCGCCGCGGTGCTTCATGTTTTCTGTGAGCGGGCGCCAAGCATCATCCGGTCAGCCGGGCTCAGCAAGCGAAAAAGACCTTGTCGGTATGAACCATGGCGAGCCGCAGCTTTGACTGCGGGCCGTGGTGAATAATCGTCAGCCCTGATAACGCGAGGCTGTCGAGGAGGAGACCGCAACAGCGGCTCCAACCGCAAACGGGACAAGTATATGAGCGGGATTTTGTCAAGACACTCCGCACGGTATCGCGGCGCCCACGAACGCAAGCTGCTTTCTCCTCTGGCTTCGGCGCTTCTTTTGTTCGACCGCGCCCGCAGGCTTTGTTGCGCCCCGACCGTCCTGCGCCGGCGTGTGCAAGGAAGCGCGGTTAGTTCCGGTCAATCGCAGTGACACCGGCCCTTGGGGGAAAGTACTCCAGGCGCCGGGGCCACGCACGGCCCTGTGTTGGAAGGTTAATACCGCGCGCACGACCAGCGCTAACATTGAGCCCGCGATCGTCGGTGTCCGAAAACCGCGTTTTTCGCAAAGATGGTCCCAGCGCTCCAGCGACCACTGCACTGTCGGTCGGGCGCACTGGATGGGGACTTCCAGGCCTGACACCGGCCAGGGCAGGCGTCGGCAACGACCCCCGGCCTCGGTGAGCAGGCGCTTGATGATGACGTCGAAGAATGACATCGATCTGCTTCGGATGATTTGTGCCCTGCCAGAAATTGCGCGAGATCCCGAAATCGACGGCATCGTTGGCCCAGGACATAAAGCGCTGAACGTCGCCGGCTACGTTCGAGAACATAATCCCACAGGCCGCTCCTTGGATGGCCATCCGAGGAACCACCCATCTGCAAGCATCGTCGCATGCCGGCGGTGCGGCGGCCGGTGGCCACGCTGCTCGGCCGGGACCTCCCCGCGGTCGCGGTATGTCGCCGGTCTCCGATTGGCAAAGGCCGGCATTTCCAACATCAGCCGTGATCTATACAGACGACTACGCATCACGACGGCAGCTACGGAGTTTTTCAAGCGGTCGTGATCGAACCCGCTCCAATGTTCCCGGGTCAGGCGATTTCGATGACGGGATATGCCTCGGTCTGAACAAAATTCCACCTCGAAAACGTCGCCTATCGGTCGGGGGCGCTCGAACAGGCCCACGTTTAATTTCTACGTTGATCGTTTGACTGCGGATTGCGTTGTCTTCGGGTCTTGAATCCGCGGCGGCGCACGTGCGCAAGCCGAGACGGCGAAAACCCGCCCGATGAGTGATCAGAACGAGAGCAAACCAGCACCCACGCTCAGTCCCGACATCATGGCGGCACTTGGACAGCAGATGCGTGTCCTGTATGCCGACCTCGTTGCTGAAGGAGTACCGGAACATTTTGCCGCAATTTTGCGCCGCCTCGACGAGCCCGAGTAACGAGGGCTTGAAAGACGGCCAGGCACAATCTACAATTTAATTTGGAGTTTGTTTCTACCGCTAGAGGCGGTATTCGCCCGCGACCAAGAGCCAAGCGTTAAGAGGGATGTTCGAGGCCGACGCTGGGGTGGTCGAGCCGATCGAGGGCCCTACGCTCGATCGTCGTCTCGTCGATCGTCGTTCGCTGCGATCGTGGAGCCCGTCAGCTGTGGAGCGGCCGCCGTATTTTCCATTGACCGGACCGGTCAAAAGTACCCGGGCTCGACGTCTGACGCGACCCTCCGTTGATCGTCGAGCGCACCCGCGCCGATTTTATTTGTAATCCGCGCCGGTGCCTTGCGCTGTTGCCACGCGCTCTGATCGCGGCGGGCTCCCGAGCCAACTTAGCTCGCGTTCTATCCGGCTGATCTGCTCATCGATCTGCACAACCAGCGCACGCGATCGCGTGATCATCTCTCGGCTTGCCGTTATGTGCGCCGCAAGGCTGTCGCGCCCCTCTCTCAGGACCTTGAGGTGCTGCTTGAATAACCCAGTGATTTCGCCGTCCGACAACTTGGTCATGACACGCCCCCTTAAAAAATATCTTCACGCTGATAAGATGAGTGCTCTCAAAGTGGGATCAAGGCGCGCCGCAATGCCGCGTCTTCGCAAGGGCGCTAATCTGCGAGCGGCTTGCGCCCAATTTCTGATCCCGTATCGCTCAACGGGCCCCTTGAGCACGAGCCGGGACAGCATGTCGCGCCGGAGGCCGTGGGCCAACATCTTCCGTGACGCCGTGCGGGTCGTTTCACGAGCAATCGCGCGTCGCTGATTGGCTGGGCGCTCTCAAAGGTCCACCGGCGCTTGGAGACCTTGGCTATTGTGGCGCGGCTACAAGCGGCCTGGACGGCGGACCAAGACATGCCGGAATGCGGCATCCCCGCAATGCCAGCATTCCCTCCGGACGGCCGCGGTAGGGTCCGTCCGCTTTAGACCAGCCTTGGCAATGCCCTGCGCTTGGCGACGGCGTCGATCCTCGTAATCCTTCCGCGCAGCCGCGGCGAGCATGTCGAGCGTCCCATTCGTCGCCTCGAAAAGCCCGCTCCTCAAGGAGCCGATAGACGCTCGCCCGGTGGATGCTAAGAGCCTTAGCAATTCCATAGCGCCCATCCCTTGCGCCGTCATTGCGTGCACCCACGCGACTCCAATTTAATTTTGGTAAAGCCAGCCGACTGCCAATTTGTTCTCTTATGATTGCATAACAACCAATAAGCAAAAATTAGCCATCAATATACCACCTTATGGCCATGCGCAGTGTACGGATTGTGACAATTCAGTTACAGTCAGGCAGCGAACGTTGCGCTATGCACTTGTTGGCGGCAACTCGTGCTGCCGATGCAGGCATGTTGGGTCAATTCGTGCTGATAGCGTTCGTATGTAGGAGGGGCGAATGAGGAGAGTGTCAGGATTGGCTGGGGCCGCGTTGCTGCTGGCCGCTCCCGCGTTCGCGGCCGACTTGGGCGTCAGGACTACTCACTGTTGGCGATAGCTGAGGCGTCGGTCTCGATGCCAAGACCTCCCACCAGCACTGAATTCAATGGAAGTGGCTCAACGACTACCCCTTGTCCAAACTTTTTGCGGCAGTGACCGCCAGTGTGCCGGTCAGCTTTGCAGCGCGAGGCGCCGCGACCAAGCAAATTTACGACCGGTTTTAATAAGGTTTTTGATCGGAAGCATCCAAGTGTAACGCCTATGGGATTGAATCATGCGAGCTCTCCTTATCGCCACCTTTGTCGCCGCACTATCAGTGCCAGCCCGTAGCGAATGCCTTTCATCTGCGAGCGCTGTCTGGGCCGTGCATCCTGGATCACATCCGCACTGGAGGCTGCGGCTGCCAGGCCGTGCGGGCGGAAAATGTTGGTACGCCAAAAATTCAACCAACCTGCTGGCTCCGTACGTTCAAGAGAGGCGGGTACAAGATTCTCCGCGCAGAACGGAGTCTGCCCCGCAAGCGGACGGTCAGACAGACCGGGTGAGTAGCGAAGCGAAGGTGTCAACGGACGATCAACCCAACGAAACGGCCCGATCGGAATCTCAACAGACCTGGCCCTCCCAGCAGGGTGGGCCGACCTCGATTCTGATCTGGGGCAGACCGATGGGTCTCGATGCGGCGTGGGAAGAAATCTTCGTGAGGCGGCAACGTCGTAGCGAGTGACTGCCGCTAAACACCGGCTTGCCCTCACCGCTCCAGGTGCTTTGCAAGCATCAATCCCGAGGGCCGGGGCCTTTCAGTTTGATTGAAGGATAGGCTGATCGTGTTCACCCAGGCCTGCCAACTCAGGGCCGAGGGCATCGCGCGAAGAAAGGTCCACGGCGCCTACCTGTCTGGCTGGTGCCGGTTCTGGATCAAGGTCCGCAATGCCGCCAGCATCGCCGTACAGCGGGAGCGGAGCGAGAAGCGGAAGCGATGTGTCCCGAGGGAGCGAGCCTGAGATTCATTTATGGATATCGTAGCCCTAGGTCGGTAAATTGTGATTGGCCTCGCCGTAACCGGGACGGAGCATTTCGGCAGAGAGCCGGGGCCGCGCCTTTCTTCACGCTCGTCTCAGGCTTTCCTGGCTGGGGCTGATCGAGATCATCGTTTCGCGGTACCCTTTCAGCCGTTCATCGCCACGCCATTTCATGAACCAACAGCTTATTATTGGTGTGCTCATCGCGACGGTGGCATGTTTCGTATGGGAACCGGCGCACGCGGCTTCAAAGCTCGATGGCACGTCGCGCCATTGGCGATCT
>JASHRR010001259.1 GCA_030037185.1 Xanthobacteraceae bacterium
GTTGGAGTGGTTCCCGGCGCTGGGACGAATCGGGTAGGTACTTTCACCTCGCGCTCGGGAGTTGCACAATTGTAGCCGCGATTGAGCGGGAGCGAAATCCGCAGGCGGCCCCATCCCGGCAGCAACCCCGCCAGGGCGGCGGTCGCGCATTCGGTTGTCTGCCGAGCGAGTGATACCACCTGGGTGTACCAGCGACAGATGTGCAATATCGTCCGCGGCCGCTCAATGAGTGCCCGCCGCGGCTACACGCGGTGTGGCGGTGTTGCAGCGTGTGGGACATGCTGCATCGGCGGCGAGAGGACCTGCAACGTCAGTGGCGATTCCAAACGTGCCATGCGACGGCAAACACGATTGCAGCAGCAAGTGCAATCAGGAGCATCATCACCTGCCCAGCCGTCAGATCTAACATTGTTGCGCTCCTCCAAGGGCTTTTCTTCGGTGGCGATCGAGAGCGAGCCAAAGCGGAGCCGTTGTCATACGCGCAAATTGCCGCCGAGGGTGTGAACGAAACCGTGATCGACCAAGGCCGAGCTGCCTGACGCATCCCGCGTTGGTGAGCGGTCGACGCGCTGTGCAACGATTCCCGAGCAACGTGCTCCCCTCGCCCCTGGGGCGTCACGCGAGGGCCGCGACAGCAGATGTTCTTTCGCCCTCGCCCAAGAGAACCGGCTTGATGCGCTTTGTCTACTCCTCAAGGCCGGACGGAATGCCGGCTGGCGCGGTCGCCGAGCGCTTGGTGTCGCGCCGAACACGCTTACTTTGACCGGTTGCGGCACCCCTCCTCCTCACTGTCCGGCGCGAGGGGCGGTCTATGATCTACGCCGCGCGCTTGGACACCATGAACGCGCTGATCGGTTGAAAATTGTTGCGGTGGGGTGCCGGACAAGCGCGACGCCGCGCTCCGCAGCTCCATTTCGGCCTTACGGTCGGCGATGACGTGGTGAGGCAGGAAAGCCGCCAATTTCTCCCAGCTTCGATTGCGGGCGGATCTGATCGAGCGAGCGCAGCGGACGATCACCCTTGCCTTCAAGGATGGCTGGGTAGCCTCAACGGCGCGTGGCAGCCCCATATCATGTTCGAGTGCCCGTGCGGGCAATTATCAATGACCGCACGGTTGCGGCCGGTGCCTGGCGGCAGCGGTCGCGACCTTCGGTCTGGTCTTGACCATCTTTCGGCTGCGTTTCCGCCCGGCCTGAACCTCTTACACCGTTGGTCTCAACACGACCATACTGGTTGACGTCGTCTGCATCATTCGCGAAATCGCGCCGTCACGATCGCCCGGTCGCTTTTTGTGACTTTCGCCTTCATCATCGCGCAAGTGGCGGGAACGCTTGCGGTCTGCTTGGCCGTGTGGGAGCACCTTTCGCCGCAAAGCCTCGCCGGACTGGAGTGCGGTCGAATTTTGCGCCTGCAATCAGCAGCAGCGAACTTTCAGGAGGTTGTCCATTCGAGCCCGCACCCCAAACCGTGAGTGATTCGCGGGACCGAATGGACATGCCCGGTTGACGCTGAAAAGTGGAGAGGATCGTGGTCAACGCCGATCCGTCCCCTCGCTACTCGGCACTATTCTCAAAATAGCTGATCTTGCCGTCCGGGCCCTTCTTCCACGTGTAGAGCACGTAGCGCTCTTTCTTCTTGCCGGCGATGAGATAACCGTCGCTGGAAACATCGCCCTTCTTGTCGAAAGAGATGCCGCCGGCGACGGTGTCGAACACCTTGCCGGAATGCATCGCGTCGGCAATTTTCTTGGTATCGAGCGAGTTCGCCTGCTCGGCAGCCTGTTTGATGATCTGCACGGCGGCGTAGCTGTAGAGCGTGTAGGCCTGAGGCTCGAAACCACGCTTCTTGCGGAACAGTTCGACGATTTCCTTGTTCTTCGGATTGTTGCGCGGATCAGGCGAGTAGGTCATCAGCGTTCCCTCGGCGCCGGGCCCCGCGATGGCGGCGAACTCGTCGTCGGCGAGGCCGTCGCCCCCCATCAGCGGCGTCCTGACGCCCTGGTCGCGCATCTGGCGCGTGATCAGCCCGCCGGTGTCGTGCAAGCCGCCCCAGTAAACGAGGTCCGGATTTGCCGACTTGATCTTGGAAACGAGGGCGGTGAAGTCCTTGTCGTCTTTGTTCACGCCTTCGAACATGACCTCCTTGAGGCCTTTTGCGTTGATGGCCTTGCGGGTCTCCTCCGCGAGGCCTTGGCCGTAGGTGGTCTTGTCATGGATGAAGACGACCCGTTTGCCTTTGAATTTCTCCACAATGATCGCACCAGCCACGATGCCCTGCTGGTCGTCGCGGCCGCACACGCGAAAGACGTTCCATTTGGCGGAATCGGTGACCTTAGGATTGGTGGCAGCCGGGGTGATCTCCAGCATACCGTAATCAAGGTAGACATCGGAGGCCGGAATGGTGACGCCGGAGTTGAAGTGGCCGATGACGAACTTCACGCCGTCAGCGGCGAACTTGTTGGCGACAGACCGGCCTTCCTTGGGGTCGGCGCGGTCATCACCGATGCCCAGCACGATCTTCTGCCCCAAGATGCCGCCGGCCGCATTGATATCCTCGACCGCCTGCTCGACGCCGTTCTTGATCTGAGCCCCGAACGCCGCGCTGCCGCCGGTAATCGGGGCGCCGACGGCGAATTTGACCTGGGCCTGCGCGCAGGGCGCAACTGCGCTCACCAATACCGTCGCCAGTGCGAATGTCAGACCGATCGCGGGTCCCACACCATTGATCCGCATTGTCGCTCTCCCTGTCTGGTTGAGATCGGATACGAGTTTTCCTGCAAAAGTCGCGCCGGTTTTCGCCATCACGCGGCAGTCTGCCACCGTGCATCAGATCGCTTTGCCCAGAAAGCCATATTGGCGCGCCATCTGCCGGGTACGGGTCGTGCGAAAGCCCAAACTCGCAAAGCCGATCGCCACTGCCGTGTCCAGCCCATAGGCGGACAGCGACAGCAGGGCGCGATCGAACAGGGCGAACTGGATGAACCGCAATGCCGCCCCGAGCAGGAACATGTAGAGCACCGCCTGCCACCACGGACGCCACGTTTGCGCAATGGCGCGCCCCGCCTGCCAGGCTGCGCCGCCGCCGAGGGCGACGGTCACCAGCAGGAACGGTCCGGCATTGTCCCACAGCAAATCAAGCATTGCGGCATCATACGCGGTCTTGCAGGGCAGGCAAAGCGGCCTGGAGCCGGCGTTTTTGGCACAGTCTTCGTTGCGCTTTGCCGGTGCAATCAAATAAGCCGTGCATGCACCGTGCGCTAATCGATTGAGCCATATGGCGGCGTTTGCCCCGCCCGTTACCCCCGCCCCCCTTCGAGATAAGCCGCGCGAACCTCCGGCCGCGACAACAACTCGCGTCCACTGCCCGACATGGTGATGGCGCCGTTGACCATCACATAGCCGCGATCGGCGAGCCGAAGGGCATGGTATGCGTTCTGCTCCACCAGGAGCACGGATAGTCCGTCGCGTGCGTTGAGGACGCGGATGATGTCGAAAATCTGCTGCGCAATCAGTGGTGCGAGGCCAAGGGAGGGTTCGTCAAGCAAAAGCAGGCGCGGCCGGCCCATCAGGGCGCGGGCGATCGCCAGCATCTGTTGTTCGCCACCCGACAGCGTGCCGCCGCGCTGGTTGAGCCTGTCGGCGAGGCGCGGAAACAGGGCGAGGACGCGCTTGAGGTCGCCGCCGGCCTCGCCATTGCACGCGACTGCGCCCATCTGCAGGTTTTCCATGACGGTCATGCGCGGGAAGATGCGCCGGCCCTCGGGCGACTGTGCAATACGAAGCCGTGCAATCTCATGGGTCGCCAGGCCGGTGATGGTGCGGCCGGCGAACATGATCGAGCCCTCGCGGGCCCGCGGATTGCCAAAGATCGTCATCATCAGCGTCGATTTGCCGGCGCCGTTGGCGCCGATCAGGGTGACGATCTCGCCCTCCTCGACGTCGATGTCGATGCCGCGCAGGGCAATGATATTGCCGTAGTACGCCTTGACGCCGCGCAACGACAGCAGGGAGGTCATCAGGCAACCTCGATCGCGATCGACCGCGCGCCCGCCTTAACGTCTGGCGAGCTGGTCGCGCAAATTCCCGAGGGGACGTGCGTGTGAGCTTGGCGGGACGTCGAAGCTGGGGGAGAGGCCCACACGCCCCGACTGTCTCCTCGCAAGCCGGGAGAAGCAGGAGACGCTCTCCTCCTCACAGCCCGGCCTCCGCCTCGACTTGACCCACCTCTTCATGCTCGACCCCCAGATAGGCCGCGATCACCTTGGGGTCATTGCGCACCGCGGCCGGGACGTCGTCGGCAATCTTGACGCCGTAGTCGAGCACCACGACGTGGTCCGAAATCTCCATCACCACGCTCATATCATGCTCGATCAGCAATACCGAAACGTTGTGGTCGCTGCGTATCTGCAGGATCAGCTTATTGAGCTCTGCGGTTTCCCGCGGATTGAGGCCGGCCGCCGGCTCGTCGAGGCACAGCAGCACGGGGCCGGTGCACATCGCACGTGCGATTTCGAGGCGGCGCTGCGCCCCGTAGGGCAGGTCGCCCGCCGGGTCATCGGCGCGACCGGTAAGACCGGTGAGATCGAGCCAGTGGCGTGCATTGGCAATCGCGGCACGCTCGGCCCGGCCATATCTGCCGATGCCGAAAATTCCAAGCGCCGTGTAGCCGGACGCCGCCATCAGGGGATTATGCTGGGCAACCAGCAGGTTCTCCAGCACCGACATGCCCGGAAACAACCGGATGTTCTGGAACGTGCGGGCGACCTTGGCGCGCTGGGCGACGAGGTAGTCGGGCATGCGTTCGAGCAGAAACAGCGCGCCGTCGGGCCGCGTGACACTGCGGGCGTCGCGCTGCGTCAGCACCGCCAGTTCGTTCCATATCTGTGGCGCGCCATGGGCGAGCGCAATGCGGCCTTCGCTCGGTTTGTAGAAGCCGGTAATGCAGTTGAACACCGTTGTCTTGCCGGCGCCGTTCGGTCCGATCAGCGCGGTGATGTCGCCGCGATTCGCCGCGAAGCTCAGGTCGTTGACGGCCACGAGGCCGCCGAAGCGCATGGTGAGGTGCTCGACCCGCAAAAGCGCATTCATCCATGCCCCTCCCGGACGAGCACACCGGAAATCTTCTTGCGCGCGGCAAGATGCACGGAGGCCTTGCGGGTCGCGATCAGCCCGCGCGGACGCACCACCATGATCAGCACCATCGCGAAACCGAACAGCAGCATGCGGTACTGGGTCGGATCGAAATCGCTGCCGAAAACCTGCTTGAGAACGTCGAGCTCACGCAGCGCCTCGGTGCCGCCGATCATCGCGATGGCCGCGACCGCGACCCCGGTCTGGCTGCCCATGCCGCCGAGCACGACGATGGAAAGGATCGTGGCCGATTCCATAAAGGTAAAAGACTCCGGCGAGATGAAGCCCTGCCGCGCCGCGAAAAAGGCCCCGGCGAATCCGCCGAAGCCGGCGCCGATCGCGAATGCGGTCAACTTGGTGTTGGTCGTGTTGATGCCGAGCGAACGGCAGGCGATCTCGTCCTCGCGCAATGCTTCCCAGGCGCGCCCGACCGGCAGCCGGCGCAGTCGCACAGTCACGAACGACGTCAGCAGCGCGAGGGCGAGGATGACATAGTAGAGAAAAATCAACCGATAGATTGGGGAAAGCGGCACGCCGAACACGGCTGCAAAACCTTCATCCGAGGCGTCGAAGGGAATGCCGAAAAAGGTGGGCCGTGGAATGCCGGCGATGCCTGCATAGCCGTTCGTCACCGGCACCCAGTTGATGAGAACGAGGCGGATGATTTCTCCGAATGCGAGGGTCACGATGGCGAGATAGTCGCCGCGCAGGCGCAGCACCGGAAAACCGAGCATCAAGCCCCAGAACGCCGCCAGAATGCCGGCGAGCGGCAGCAGCATGAAGAACGAGAACCCGAAGTTCTGCGCCAGCAGCGCGTACGAATAGGCGCCAACCGCGTAGAATGCCACGTAGCCGAGATCGAGCAGGCCGGCTAATCCGACCACGATGTTGAGGCCGAAGCCGAGCATCACGTAGATGAGGATCTGGATGCCGAAATTGTCAATCCATTTGACGGCGCCGCCGGCGCCCACGAGCCACACCGCGATCGCCGGATAAGCGAGCGCAAAACCGATCCCGCAAGGCGCGAGCATGCCGGTCAGGCGGGAGCGCCAGTGCGCGACAGGAGCTGCGGCGCGCGCGGCGACACGCCGCCTGTGCCGCTCTCGCCACGGCACGATCAGGAGATTATGGGCAAGCCGCCCGGCCGCGATAACGGCGACAAAAGCGAACAGCAGCGGCCATCGGGTCTCCAGCGTCAGCTCGTTGTGGATGTCCTGGACCGCCCGAAACCCGATCAGCGGCAGGAACAGCCCGAACGCCACCAGCGCCCAGAATCCGGCATCCTTGAAGGCGTGGGCGATGCCGTGCTTGGCCGACGAAGTCGCCACGTACTACACCTTCTCCACTTCCGGGCGGCCGAGCAGGCCCTGGGGCAGGAACACCAGCGTGATGGCGAGAATCGAGAACGCCGCGACGTCCTTGTAGTCGATGGAAAAATACGCCGACCACATGGTCTCGACGAGACCGATCAGGAGGCCGCCGACCACGGCGCCGGGCAGCGAGCCGATCCCTCCCAGGACCGCGGCGGTGAACGCCTTCACGCCCGGCGTAAAGCCATCACTGAAATTCACGACGCCATAATACATGAGGTACATGGTCCCCGCGACCGCCGCCAGCGCCGCTCCGATTACGAAGGTGATCGATATCGTTCTATCGACATCGATGCCCAACAGGGCCGCCATCTTCTGATCCTGCTCGCAGGCGCGTTGCGCGCGGCCGAGAGCGGTGCGGCTCACCAGATACCAGAACACCAGGAGCAGTATCGCGGTCACCACCCAGATCAGCAATTGGCGGTGCGACAGCGTGACCTGATAGCCCTCCTGCCCGGTCAGCGCGAACTCGCCCGTCAGCAGCGGCGGGATCGACTTATTGCGCGGGCCCTGGGCGACCTGGACGAAGTTCGACAGCAGGATCGACATGCCGATCGCAGAGATCAGCGGGGCGAGGCGGAACGAGCCGCGCAACGGGCGGTAGGCAATGCGCTCGATCGTCCAGCTGACAAGCGAGGTCAACGCCATGGCAACGAGGAGCACGACGATGAGCGCGCCCACCACGGAGCCGATGCCGAGCCAGGAGGTGACGATCAGGTAGGCGATCAGCCCAATGAACGCCGAAACCATGAACACGTCGCCGTGGGCAAAGTTCACCATGCCGATGATGCCGAACACCATCGTGTAGCCAATGGCGATCAAGCCATAGATCGAGCCCAGCGTAATCCCGTTGATAAGCTGCTGGACGAATACTTCCATGTCGTCTGCCTCTTTGGAATCGGGCGCGAGGCAGGTGCCTGTTCCTGCTTGCCGACCCCGATCCTGATTCCCGGCTCCCTCCCCTCTTAACAGGGCCGTCAGGGCGCGGCAACGCAGCTGCGAAAGTGATCGAGAAATCTCGAATAATTCAATGATTACTGTAACTTGTCGTATATAGTGACCAGCTTTCGGCCGTATTGGTGCATTGCCGTTTGGGCAGTAATCATGCCGCACGTTGCGATCGGAATGGGTGATTGAGCCCGCCGAACCGCCAACGTGGGCTTTCGCGATCAAATCGCGCGGACCTAGCCCGACCTAGCCCGATTCATGCCGGGGATTGAGAGCGCGCCCGCGTAGCGGTAGCCGCGGTACTGGTACCCGACATCCTTGACGGCTCCGTTTCTTGTCTGGATGCTAAATTGACCTTTGGCTGCAACAGCAACTCGTCCGACATCAATGCCGGCGTGAGCGCCTTTGGTTACCTTGGGCAGGACCATGTCGCCGGTCTTAAAGCCCCGGACGGACTTGCTGCCCATGAGATAGCCGCGCAGAAAAGCGGTCAGCCTCCTACGGCGGCAGGCGCCGCGCCCGATGGGCTTGATTTGCGGCGCAGGAATTTCCCCCAGCCGGCGCGCCTATCTGTCTCGCCCACCCAGGCGGCATCAAGCTATGTGTCTTCGGCATTGCGAGGCGGGAGCCGTTGTCCTTGGGGCAGCCACCGGACGCGGCCTCGACCCCCAGGTGTCCGCCAGAGCGGGTCCTGTGCCGCTATTGCGCGCCGCTAGCAGCGCGGGTCTGCCAATGACCGGATCACGTCGTCTGTCGTTGCCTCACGCTGGTGGTAGACGCAATGACCGACCTCTCCGCCGACGCGCATCGGCACAGTGTCGAGACGATCTTTCCG
>JASHRR010001260.1 GCA_030037185.1 Xanthobacteraceae bacterium
ATTGGGCGACGCCTTTACCAAGCCGAATGCGAAAGATTCGAAGTGCGCTGCGCTTGGCAAAAGGCTACCCTATTCTCCGTCTCCTGCATATCAGCTGCCCCGGATAAGCACTCACCCGGCGGATGCGACTGTGGCGCGACGACCGGCTAAACAGGAATCAAACTTCTCAGGAGGAAAGACATGAGGATCGCCTGCGCAGCATTCGCCCTTTCGCTTGCTGCATTCCCGGCGCTCGCACAGAACGTCAAGATCACGCCCATCGGCTCGCACCCAGGCGAGCTGTGCGCGAACGACCGCGCGATCATTTTCGAGGACCCGACCGGCGTCCGCTTTCTCTTCGACGCGGCGCAGAACGTAACTGGTGGCAACGATCCACGGCTCGGCGCCATTCACCTGGTGCTGCTTTCCCACATGCACGGCGACCACGTCGGCGACCTTAAGCTGAAGGCGCCGGGCGAAGGCACTTGCGCGAATTCAGCGAGGGTGCCGGCCCCAAACTCAACCACTGCCGAAGTCGTCGCGGCGAAGAACGCCGTGCTGGTGACGACCCGCGCGATGGCCGGCTTCATTCACAACAAGGTGGACGCGATTCGCGGCAGCGGCAACAAGCCAATGGACTTTTGCTCCACTCTGGCAGTCACCGTCCCGGTTCCGGCGGCGTGCAGCTCGCGAATTGACCTCGGGGGTGTTTTCACCGCCCAAGTCGAAGGCGCGAAGCAAGGGGTGGAATTCACGATCGTTTATTCCGCCCACGTCAACGACGTAGCGCCCTCACTGCTCTCGAAGGCCCAGCAGGATCTGCTGAAAGCCGATGGCGCCCAGCTCGGGTACGGGCCGCCGGTCGGCTTCGTGGTGAAGTTCACAAACGGGCTCGTCGCGTACCTGTCGAGCGACACGGCCGTCTTCGGCGACATGAAGACGATCATCCACGATTTTCACAAGGCGAACCTGGCCGTGATCAACCTCGGGCCGAACCCGGGTCTGTTTCAGTCCGGTGCCTACGCCATCAACGATCTGCTCAAGCCGGCTTCGGTGATCTTCACGCACGTGAACGAGGCCGCGACGGACGGCGGCAAGCTGAGGGCAAATACCCAGACGGCGGCGCTGATGAAGCACATTAAGGCGCCCGCCTACCTCGCGATCAGCGAGCGCACCATGCAATTCGACGGCAAAGGCAAGTGCGTCTCCGGCTGCTGAAAACCGTGGCCGGGAACTAGACCGCGCTTGGGCGCATTGCCTGGCCCAGACCGGGGCTAATTCGCCTTGGCGGCGCCCGCTTTCGCCTGCTCTTCAGCCAGCACTTTCCTGGCTGTTTCAAGCTGCCGCTTGGCGCGCGCGTCCCAGGTCGCAGGATCGACGAAGGGATGCGGGTCTCCCGGCTTGCGGCTGGCGAGCTTCTTGGCACGCTCGTGGATGCCGCCGCCCGGATAGCCGTTCGGGTCCTGCCAAGCATGGGTCATGATATAGACCTGCACGCCCTTCACGGCGTTCAGCTTCTCAGCGTTCTTCACTCCCTGCTCCGCACCGGCAAGGCCCGGCGCGCCGAGGCCGCCGCCGCCCCAGATGCCGCGATAGGTCTGCGCACCATCATGCAGAGCGAGGCCTTCAACGAACAGATTGCCCGGCGTGTGACCTGGCGCCGTGTGGAAGATCAGATGCTGATCGCCGAGGTCGAGGTGGTCGCCCTCACGCACTTCCATGTCGCGCACTGGCACTTCGGTCGGCTTGTTGCCGTCGCGGTTGTTGGGCTTGCCGGCGAAAGCTTCGATCATCTTCCAGTCTTCGGGCGTCGCCATGACGCGCGCGCCGGTGAATTCTTGCAGACCCTTCGCGCCGCCGAAATGATCGACGTGGCCATGGTTAATGATGATGTATTTGATGTCATGTGGGTCGACACCGATCTTCTTGATATTCGCCTCGATCATGTCGACGAAGGGCTCCTGCGCCGTGTCGAACAGGATATCGCCTTGCGGAGTCTTCAGGACCCACGACGACACGTAGCAGGGACCGACATGGTAGAGGTTGTTGAAGACCTCAAAGGGCTCAATCTTCTGGATCTCGACTTCGCGCGAGCGGGGGCCGATGCGGCAGATCTTCTCGAGCGGATCGTTGGGCGAAACTTGCGCGTTGGCGCGGGCGACGGCCGCAGCTGCGGCGGCGCGGGCCGCAGCAGCTTCTGCTTCAGTGTTCTGCGCCAACGCCGCAGGTCCAAAAACACTGGCGGCTGCGAGGCAGCTCGCCGTCAGCATCCAGATTTTTCTCATCCCTTCCTCCCTTGGTCCACTGCGTCCAGTCTATCGCGTTGGCGTCCGCTATGGAAATAGTGCCGGACCATAGTCCACCGCATGCAGTTACGCCCCGACATTTCGCGCACCGGGACCAGGATGAGTTCCAGGGGTTAATATATCCCGGCGCCGCTCGTCGATTAGGTCGATCTCGACACGTGGCTGAGAAGCGGTGACATCAAGGCGGCATTGAAATTCCGCCATATCGAGCGCAACCGACCAACGTCGGTCGCTGCGTGGGTCGACGGCGCGATGCCGTTTCGCGCCGAGACAATTCGCTGTTATTTGCAAAGAATGCATCAGCTCCACTTGGTCCCGTCGTCGAAATGATGGCAGTAGCCGCCTCGTCTCCGGCCGACAGCGAGGTCAGATACAAGTACAACCAGGAATGAAGGAGCGGCAGCTCGGATCTCCTCCCAATTCTAGACTCCGTGGGCTGCGTCAGATCGTACAGCATGTGCGACGGGCTTAAGGTTCGGCTCGGGTTTCTTGAGCAGATCGAGTTGACTGGTCGCAATATTGAACTCGCCACTCGCAAAGCCAGTGATGTTGCCGCCGGGACGCGCCATGGAGACGAAACCGTCTTCGACCGGCGACCTGCGCAAACACGATGGATATTTATGCGCTGGCGCGCCGCATCGCCCGGCAAAGCCGGGGAAAAGGCGACAAAGCTTGCATCAGGTCCCAAGCGCGCCAATTCCGCCGCACACAGGGTGATTTCTGCATCATTGTCGCTCCAGCGTTTCGCGAAGCGGATGGATAGTGCGCCCTTCGATCCAACCAAATACGGCGAGCCCACGCTTGAATGCCTCGACCCGGGCGTAGCCCGGGTAATCTGCTGTCCGTTCGCAAAGCACAGAATGCCGCCCTGCCGCACGCGTTCGCCCCGGGGCGCCGGCGCCGCAAGCGGCCATATCGCCGCGCCTAGCCGCGCAAGCATATCGCGCCTTCGCATTGATAAGCCCCGATGTTTTCACGGGCGAGCTTATCGCTGTCTTACTGAATTGGAACCGACCTCAACCCGCCACCTATTGTGCGTTCGGTTACGTCTGCACTTGGCCCAACGCTGCCGAGTGACGCGTCGCGATAGGTCGTCAGCAATCTGCGGTACACCGGAGGTGCTGCCAACGTAGCCGCAACGGCAGCCCGTGACCCAAGAGAGACATTCGCCGGTGACAGTTGCGAATTGCACCGATCGCCGTTGCCGTAATAGGATGCTGAAAACACGCCGCACCTATGCCCCGGCCATGAAATAAAAACCCAACGCTCAAATCCGCCCGCTTTTGCGTCTCCGTGGAGAACGACTCGCTACCCCGCTCCGCGTTCCATTGGTTGAAGCTTAACCCGATGAATATTCGCCAAGACGCGACGCGCCAAGTCGAGCAGGCTAAGATGCTCCATCGACAAGGCCGCCTCGCCGAGGCGATGGCGATTTATGACGCCGTTCTGGCACGCGATCCACGTTGGTTCGAGCCGCACTATCTGCTGGCGTTCGCCAACTACCAGCAAGGCAATGCCGCCGAGGCTTATCGGCTGGCTTCGCGTGCACTGGAGCTTAAGCCGGGCGCGGCCGAGGCGCTCGCCCTGCAGGCCGGCGCATTGCTCGCGCTCAATCGTCCGGCTGAAGCGCTTGCGACCTGCGACCGTATCTTGGCGCTCTCGCCGAACGACGTGGAGATCGCGTGCAATCGCGCCGTCATCCTGACGCGGCTCGATCGCATTGACGAGGCGATTGCGCAGTATGGCGAGGTACTTGGGCGCAGGCCCGACCTGGTGGCGATCCGCTTTAACCGCGGGACCCTGCTTGCGCGGCGTGGACGTTACAGGGACGCGCTCGCCGATTTCGATCGGGTTCTGGCATCCGCTCCCGGTCATCTCGATGCGCTTAAGAATCGCGGTAACGTCCTGGCTCGGCTCGATCGGCCATCGGAAGCACTGGCGTGTTACGAGCGGATCCTCGCGGCACGACCCGACGATGTCGATGCCCTGAGCAATCGCGGCGCGACCTTGCGATCATTAGATCGCAACGCCGAAGCGCTTGCGAGCTACGAGAAAGCGCTGGCCGCGAACCCGCGTCACGCCAATGCGCTGTTGAACTACGGCAACCTGCTCTATGACATGCGTCGCTTTGCGGCTGCACTCGGTCTCTACGATCGACTGCTCGAGCTCGCCCCGAACGATATCAACGCGCTCGCTGGAGCGTGGTCGAACAGAGGGTTGGTTCTCGGCAAACTGAACCGCCCCGACGAGGCACTTGCAAGTTGTGACAAAGGAGTCGCTCTTCAGCCGGACGCGGCATACGTTTATAATAATCGGGGTGAGGTGCTCGCGAAGATGAAGAGAGACCGCGAAGCCCTCGCGAGTTACCAACAGGCTATCGCAGTCAATGCGGTTGGCGCGGAGACGCATCTTGGGCCGCGCAATATGCTGGGCCAAGGCGCCGGGCGTGACGAGATTTTGGCGCGTTACGATCGAACGGCTGTGTTCGATCTTGCGCAGTCGT
The DNA here is from genome assembly GCA_030037185.1 of Xanthobacteraceae bacterium. The sequence goes on from JASHRR010001260.1 coordinate 4,789, forward strand.
ATTTCGCTATGGCCTTTTTGAAGATTCGGCTAGGTGAATGGAAAGAGGGATGGGAATTTTACGAGTGGCGCTGGAGAACAAAAGGTATAGAACCCCTCCGTCGAGCTTTTGACTGTCCTCTCTGGTTGGGCAAAGACACTTTAGCGGATAAAACCATTCTCCTGCATGCGGAACAAGGATTGGGAGACGCCATGCTTTTTTGCCGCTATGTGCCGATGGTAGAGGCACTGGGCGCGAAAGTAGTCGTTGAGGTACCGGTTCCGCTCGTTGGATTGGTCTCCACGGTCAGCCCCTCCGCGCACGTCGTCGTCAAAGGGAGTTCCTTGCCGGATTGCGGTTTTCATTGCCCCTTGTCGAGCTTGCCCTTGGCGTTTGGGACTACACCTGCAACCGTCCCCGCAACTATTCCCTACCTCGCCGTTCAGGCCCACAAGCAGAAAGAATGGCGCGGGAGACTAGGGGTTAAGACCAAGCCCAGAGTTGGATTGGTGTGGTCGGGATCGGGCAAGCTATCCAGTGGGCCAGACTTTAAAAGAGACATACCATTTGCGCAATTTCAGCGCCTTATGATGGATGGCGTCGATTACTGTTGCTTACAAAAAGACATACGGCCGGCAGACAGCGAGGTGATCAGCAACCGCAGTGACATCGCGGTTTACGCAGATATGCTGGAGACTTTTGCCGATACGGCAGCTCTGGTATCTGAAATGGACCTCGTCATTTCGATCGATACCTCCGTTGCTCATCTTGCATGCGCCTTGGGTAGGGCGGCGTGGATATTGCTACCTGCTGACTCTACGTCGAGCTTCCTAGCACCAATATCGGGTAGAAAAGAGTGCGTCTGGTATCCGGCAGCGCGCCTTTTCACGCAGCAACATCCGGACGATTGGGACAGCGTCCTCAGCCAAGTAACCGAACAACAGCGGACTTTCCTGTTGGCGACCGCGGAATAAGCGACGTCCTGTTAGTGGCCACATGATGTAACGAGCAGGAGCCCTCGAAGGACCCAACTCCCGCAAGAGAAACTGCAGGTGCGGAAGGCCCTGCGGGACGCGCTCGCGCAGCGGGATATGTTGTCCCCCGCGTGAGTGCAGGCCGGAAGCTCTCAGCA